>CAIWGV010000027.1 GCA_903912365.1 uncultured Alphaproteobacteria bacterium | reverse complement strand
GGAACTCTGCGAATCCCTTCTTTGCTAAAATCTTTGTAATCGCCGCTGTTAATGACGTCTTCCCGTGATCCACGTGCCCTATCGTCCCCACATTACAATGCGGCTTCTTTCTCTCAAATTTTGCTTTTGCCATCTTCTTCTTCCTTTTTCTCTAAGCTACTTTTGCTTTTACTTGTTCTGCCACGGCTTGCGGCACTTGTTCATAATGATCAAATTGCATAGTGTACTGGGCCCGCCCCTGACTCATGGACCGTAGATTGTTTACGTATCCAAACATGCTCGCGAGGGGCACCATAGCGGAGATAACCCGCGCATTGGATTGGCTTTCCATTCCCGTGATCTGACCACGACGGCTGTTGAGATCTCCAATGATGTCTCCCATATATTCTTCCGCCGTAACAACTTCAACCTTCATAATAGGTTCTAAGAGACGCGGATTCGCCTTTGTGGCTCCTTCACGGAAGGCCGCGCGTCCCGCGATTTCAAAAGCCAAGGCGCTAGAGTCCACATCATGGTAAGCTCCATCTATCAAACTTGCCTTAAAGTCAATTAACGGAAACCCGGCCACAGGCCCTGAGTTCATGGCAGATTCAATTCCCTTCCCAACGGCAGGAATAAATTCTCGAGGGATAGACCCCCCCACAATTTTAGGATCAAAAACAAAACCACTCCCAGGCTCCAAGGGCTCAAAAATAATCTTAACGCGCGCAAACTGCCCCGCACCACCACTCTGCTTTTTGTGAGTGTAGTCAATTTCCGTAAGCTTGGTCAGCGTTTCACGATAGGCCACCTGAGGCGCCCCCACGTTTGCTTCCACTTTAAATTCTCTCTTCATACGATCCACAATGATTTCAAGATGAAGCTCACCCATTCCTTTAATCACTGTTTGACCAGACTCGTGATCCACACTCACCCGGAAAGAAGGATCTTCTGCCGCCAATCGGTTCAACGCCAAAGACATTCTTTCTTGGTCAGCCTTGGACTTTGGTTCAACCGCAACCTCAATCACTGGATCTGGAAACTCCATACGCTCCAAAACCACGGACTTCAAAGGATCACACAAAGTTTCCCCTGTTGTAATGGATTTCATCCCACACAAGGCAATGATATCTCCAGCAAAAGCTTCTTTCACGTCTTCACGGCTATTGGCATGCATTTGAAGCATACGCCCAATTCTGTCCTTCTGATCGCGGATGGAATTCAAAACCTGATCTCCACAAGAAATTTTTCCAGAATAAACTCGAATGAATGTCAGAGTTCCCACAAAAGGATCGTTCATGATTTTAAATGCCAAAGCAGAGAAAGGTTCCTCATCGGACGCCTTTCGCATTACTTCTTCATCCCCTTTAAGAGTCGTCGCCTTTACCGCCCCAATATCCAAAGGAGAGGGCAAGTAGTCCACAACCGCATCCAGAAGAGGCTGAACACCTTTATTCTTGAAAGAACTTCCACACAAAACGGGAACAAACTTTAAAGCAATAGTTCCTTTACGAATGCATTTCTTTAAAAGCTCCTCAGAAGGCTCTTCCCCTTCCAGGTACTTCTCCAAAGCCTCATCATCCATCTCAACAGCAAGCTCCAGGAGCTTTGCCCGATATTCTGCAGCTTTAGCCTGCATATCGGCGGGGATTTCTTCGTAAACAAACTTAGCCCCTAGAGATTCATCCAACCAACGAACCGCTCTCATTTTAACAAGGTCAATAAGACCAGAAAATTCAGATTCAGAGCCTACCGGCAACTGAGTAACCAACGGAATAGACCCCAAACGGCTGGTGATCATATCCACGCAACGGTAAAAGTTTGCCCCAATACGATCCATTTTGTTAACGAAACACATCCGCGGCACATGGTATTTATTTGCCTGACGCCAAACTGTCTCAGACTGAGGCTCCACACCAGCGACGCTGTCAAATACGGCAACAGCCCCATCAAGCACGCGCAAAGACCGCTCAACCTCAATGGTAAAGTCCACGTGACCCGGGGTGTCAATGATATTAATGCGATAGTCATTCCAGAAACATGTTGTGGCCGCGGAAGTAATTGTGATTCCTCGCTCTTGCTCCTGCTCCATCCAATCCATGGTGGCTGCCCCATCATGAACTTCTCCAATCTTGTGAGACTTTCCTGTGTAATAGAGAATACGCTCTGTGGTCGTTGTCTTGCCCGCATCAATGTGGGCCATAATGCCTATATTGCGATATTTATTGAGAGGGGTTTGACGTGCCATTTTCTACTACCACCTATAATGAGCAAAGGCGCGATTTGCATCAGCCATACGATGGGTATCTTCCCGCTTCTTCACGGCAGCTCCACGATTGTTTGAAGCATCCATCAATTCGCCCGCTACTTTTTCTGTCATTGTTTTTTCGCCCCGCTTAGACGCCATAGCAATGATCCACCGAATGGCCAAAGCCTGAGAACGAACACCGGGGACAGGAGTAGGAACCTGATAGGTAGCTCCTCCCACACGACGAGATCTAACCTCAACATCTGGACGAACATTCGCCAGAGCATCTTTAAAAACCTCCAAACAATTGCGATCTAATTTCTTTTGAACGATATCAAAAGCTCCATAAAGGATGTTTTCTGCCAGAGACTTTTTTCCTCTGGACATTAAGCTATTAGCAAATTTTGCAACGACCTTATCCCCGAACTTTGGATCGGGGAGAATTTCACGTTTTTCTGCGGCACGACGACGAGACATTTAACACCTATTACTTTGGACGCTTACAGCCGTACACGGAACGACCTTGTTTACGCTCTTTAACACCTTGGGTATCCAAGGTTCCACGAATGATATGGTACCGAACTCCTGGCAAGTCTTTCACACGACCGCCTCTGATTAGAACAACAGAGTGCTCTTGCAAGTTATGCCCTTCTCCAGGAATGTAACCAGTCACCTCATGCCCATTCGTCAGACGAATACGAGCGATCTTCCGGAAAGCCGAATTTGGCTTCTTTGGCTTTGTTGTGGTTACACGCGTACACACACCTCTTTTTTGAGGGCATTCCTTTAAAGCAGGCACCTTATCCCGATAAACGGGCTTGCGGCGCGGCTTGCGAATCAACTGGTTAATGGTCGGCATTACTCACCTAATATAAATAAAAAAATAATCTCTTCTGACATTTTCGAGGTCAACGAAGAGACTCAAATACGAATTAACGTCCCGCATAATAGGCCGCGCTTACGATTTCGTCAAGGGTATTTTGCAAAAAAGTTGATTTTTTTTGCGAGAATTTATGATTTTGAAGATGTTCTGGAAAATTAGAGAAGAATTTATTTATATTTCTAAAAAAATTCCCATGGTTAAGCTGGATTAGATTAGATAAAAAAACACCCCCCAAAAAAGAGGGGGGTGCTCTAAAAATTTTTTCTATTAAGCGCTTAGAGAAGGTTGGTCGTCTATGACAACCGCTTCTTTATTATCCCGGATCTCTCGGCTTGAGGTATCCCGATCAGCTGCCAACCGCTTATAATCTCGGAGGATAGCGCCTGTTCCTGCTGGAATCAAACGGCCTACGATCACATTTTCCTTGAGTCCAATCAGCTTATCCGCCTTACCGGAAACCGCAGCTTCCGTAAGAACCCGAGTAGTCTCCTGGAAAGATGCCGCTGAGAAGAAGGAGGTTGTCTGCAGAGACGCCTTCATGATCCCTTGTAAGACAGGTCGACTCACAGCCGGCCGCAGCCCTTCTCTCTCCATGGTTTTGTTAGCTTCAATCAATTCTATTTCATTGACCTCTTCTCCCACCATGAAAGTAGTATCACCCGCGTCAGTAACTTCCACCTTCTGAAGCATCCGACGGATAATCACTTCAATATGCTTATCGTCAATCTTCACTCCTTGGAGGCGGTAAATAGATTGAATTTCTGCTACCAGATATTCAGCCAAAGCTTCCACACCTAAAACGCGCAAGATATCATGAGGAACAGGTTTTCCATCCATCAAAAGGTCGCCCTTCTGTACATAATCCCCTTCTCGAACGCCCACGTGACGGCCCTTTGGAATCAAATATTCCACAGGCTGCAGGTTTGTATCTTCTGGAGTTACAATAACGCGGCGCTTCGCCTTATAGTCCTTTCCAAACTCAACACGCCCCGAACATTCAGAGATAATGCCGAACTCTTTCGGAATGCGCGCTTCGAACAACTCGATAACTCGCGGCAACCCTCCCGTGATATCTCGAGTCTTTGAAGATTCTCGAGGAATACGTGCCAACACATCTCCTGCCTTTACTTTTTGACCATTTTCTACCGTCAAAATTGCATCTACTGGGAGAAAATAACGGGCCTCTAGACCATTGGGCAACATCAAAGTATTGCCGTCTTTACCCTTGATTACCACACGAGGTTTAAGTGTCGCAGCCTTAGATCCAGAACGCCAATCCACAACAACACGGTTTGCAATTCCTGTTTCTTCATCCACCACATCCCGAACAGAAGCTCCATCGATAAGGTCCACAAAACTAGCCACACCCTCGCACTCTGTTAGAATCGGAACCGTATACGGATCCCACGCGGCAAGTTTTTGGCCCATCTTTACTTTTTGGCCTTCTTCCACTAGAACTTTTGCTCCATAAATCAGTCGACGAGAAACTTTTTCTCTATTTTGACTATCAAGAACAACGATTTCCGTATAACGACCCATAACGACTTTTGTGCCATCTGCGAGAGGAATGAGGTTCTTATTCTTGATAACAACTGTTCCTTCACAAGGCGAGTCCATACTGGATTCCTCCATGGCTCCTTGTGCCGTTCCTCCAATGTGGAAAGTTCTCATGGTCAACTGGGTTCCAGGCTCACCAATGGACTGCGCAGCAATCACACCAACAGCCTCACCCTTATTAACTTTTGTGCCTCGAGCAAGATCTCGGCCATAACAGGTCGCACAAATGCCTCTCTCAGTCTCACAAGTAAGCCCTGAGCGCATTAAAATACTGTCAATGTTGGTAAGGCTCAAGCGTTCAACAGCCGCCTCATCAATGACTTGCCCTCCCTGCACGATCATTTCTCCTGACAAAGGATCGATGAGATTTTCTACCGGTACACGTCCTAAAATACGATCGCTCAAAGGAACAATAATGTTTCCTCCTTCCGTTACGGACCGGATTGTTATGCCTTTGGTTGTTCCACAGTCGTCCTCGATAACCACACAGTCCTGAGCCACATCTACAAGACGGCGGGTCAGATATCCTGAGTTTGCCGTCTTCAAGGCCGTGTCAGAGAGACCCTTACGGGCTCCGTGGGTTGAGTTAAAGTACTCAAGAACGGTCAAGCCCTCTTTAAAGTTGGAAATGATCGGTGTCTCAATGATTTCACCTGATGGTTTTGCCATCAATCCACGCATACCCGCAAGCTGCTTCATCTGAGCTGGCGATCCACGAGCCCCAGAATGGGCCATCATGTATACGGAATTCAGAGGCTTATCATCGGCAACGGTTGCAATCTCTTTCATCATTTCATTGGCAACGAGATCACCACACTGAGACCAAATATCTACAACCTTGTTGTATTTCTCTCCCTGCGTGATGAGCCCATCTAGGTACTGCTGTTCGTACTCGGTTACCTTAGCTTGGGTTTCCTTAATGAGCTTTTCTTTGGCTTTTGGAATAACAAGGTCATCCATACCAAAAGAAATACCAGAAAGCGTTAGCCAGCGAAATCCAAGTTTCATCACTCGATCCGCAAACACAACCGTTTCTTTTTGGCCACAGTGACGGTACACCACATCCAACAACGAGGTTATTTCTTTTGAAGTAATCAAACGGTTGACGATGCTGAAATCCAAATCCTTATGACGAGGGAAAATTTCAGACAGAAGCATTCTACCTGGTGTTGTTTCCACACGCATAATTTTAGGATTTCCCTGTTCATCCACGCCTTCGTAACGAGCTTTGATCTTTGCATGCAAAGAAACCACTCCGTCTTCTAGGGCTCGCTCAATTTCACCAATAGACGCAAAGCTCATGCCTTCGCCCTTTTGGTTTGGTCTTTCGTTGGTCAAATAATACAGCCCTAAAACAATGTCCTTTGTGGGAACAATAACAGGGCGTCCATTTGCAGGGCTAAGAATGTTATTGGTAGACATCATGAGTACGCGCGCCTCAAGCTGAGCTTCCAAAGAAAGGGGTACGTGTACCGCCATTTGGTCTCCATCGAAGTCTGCGTTAAAGGCCGCACATACCAAAGGATGCAACTGAATAGCTTTTCCTTCAACAAGAATCGGCTCGAAAGCCTGGATTCCCAAGCGGTGAAGTGTTGGCGCCCGGTTCAGAAGAACAGGGTGTTCGCGAATTACTTCTTCCAAGACATCCCAAACTTCAGGACGTTCTTTTTCCACAAGCTTCTTTGCCGCTTTAACTGTCGGCACAATGCCATACTTCTCAAGCTTAGAGTAGATGAACGGCTTAAAGAGTTCCAGAGCCATTTTCTTGGGCAATCCACATTGATGGAGCTTCAGCTCGGGCCCTACTACGATCACAGAACGACCGGAATAATCTACGCGTTTCCCAAGAAGGTTCTGACGGAAACGACCCTGCTTCCCTTTTAACATGTCAGAAAGAGACTTTAGAGGGCGCTTGTTCGTTCCAGTGATGACCCTGCCTCGACGACCATTGTCAAACAAGGCATCCACAGATTCTTGGAGCATCCGCTTTTCATTGCGCACGATAATATCGGGTGCTTTAAGTTCCAGCAATCGCTTCAATCGATTGTTTCTATTGATTACGCGACGATACAAATCGTTCAAATCTGATGTGGCAAAACGGCCTCCATCAAGGGGAACCAAGGGGCGCAAATCTGGCGGAATAACCGGCAGTACTTTGAGAACCATCCACTCAGGCTTTGATCCTGATTCCAA
Source organism: uncultured Alphaproteobacteria bacterium (assembly GCA_903912365.1). GTDB lineage: Bacteria > Pseudomonadota > Alphaproteobacteria > UBA7879 > UBA5542 > CAIWGV01. Next base: position 9,536 of record CAIWGV010000027.1, on the reverse strand, counting down.
AAATGCTTCGACAATCTTCAGGCGCTTTACAACTTTCTTACGCCGAGCCTCCGAAGTTCCTTCCTTCAGTTCCAGACGAAGGATTTCTTGTTCCTTTTTCAGATCCAAGGAAGACAAAAGAGTATTTAGGGCCTCTGCTCCAATTTGAGCCGTAAAGGCATCTTCCCCGAACTTATCTTGCGCATCGGCAAATTCTTCTTCAGAGAGCAGTTGATTTTTCTTAAAAGGTGTCAACCCTGGGTCCAATACTACGTAGTTTTCGAAGTAAAGAATCCGCTCAAGATCCTTGAGAGTCATATCCAACAACATGCCTGTGCGACTGGGGAGAGACTTCAGAAACCAAATATGAGCAACAGGAGCTGCCAACTCGATATGCCCCATGCGATCGCGACGAACCTTAGAAAGGGTAACTTCTACACCACACTTCTCACAAACAACACCGCGAAATTTAAGACGGCGATATTTACCGCAAGAGCATTCGTAATCCTTTACAGGACCAAAAATACGTGCACAAAAAAGACCATCCTTCTCGGGCTTAAAGGTACGATAGTTAATGGTTTCTGGTTTTTTTACTTCCCCAAAAGACCATGACTTAATACGTTCCGGGCTCGCAATGGAGATTTTAATCTCCCCGAAATTATTAGGGGTAACAGCGTGACCCATAATTTTCTGCAGCTCTTTACTCATTATTTTTCCCTCTTTAAATACCCGTTAATTACCTGACGCTATAACTTCTTCTTTCAACTCCATATTGAGCCCCAGAGACTTGATTTCCTTCACCAAAACGTTGAAAGATTCAGGAACTCCAGACTCAAAGCTGTTGTCTCCTCTGATAATAGCTTCATAAGCCTTTGTACGACCGGCAACGTCATCTGATTTCACCGTCAGAATCTCTTGAAGTGTATAGGCTGCTCCATAAGCTTGCAGGGCCCATACTTCCATTTCTCCGAACCGTTGACCACCGAACTGAGCCTTACCACCCAGTGGCTGTTGTGTAACCAAACTGTAAGGTCCGATAGATCGTGCATGGATCTTATCATCTACCAAGTGGTCCAGCTTCAGCATGTACATATATCCAACCGTCACAGGACGGCTGAAAGGCTCTCCTGTTTGACCATCAATTAGCATCACCTGACCAGATGAATCCAACCCAGCTTCTGTAAGCTGCTGCGCCACATCCTCGACGGTTGCTCCATCAAAGACCGGCGTTGCCATAGGTACGCCGACGCCCATGTCGGAAGCAATTGTCATTATTTCTGCATCAGACAACCCTTTCACAACTTTACTGGACTCTTCATCCACATAAATGGAAGAAAATGTTTTCTTCAGATCAGAAGGAGACCCTTCTCCATTTCGGACTTTTTCCACCATATCGTTAATTTTCTTGCCCAAACCAGCGGATGCCCATCCCAAATGGGTTTCCAAAATTTGTCCGACGTTCATACGTGACGGAATACCAAGAGGGTTCAATATGATATCAATAGGCGTTCCATCTTCCAGATAGGGCATATCTTCGATAGGGGTAATGCAAGAGATCACACCCTTGTTTCCATGACGTCCGGCCATCTTATCTCCGGGTTGAAGCTTGCGCTTTACCGCCACAAAAACCTTAACCATCTTCAAAACGCCTGGCATCATTTCATCTCCACGACGAACTTTCTCTGCCTTGTTTTCAAAACGATCCTCAACAGCCTTAATGCTTTCATCAAACTGGCGGCCCACATTTTCAATGGTGTCCATGACATCTGCGTCATCAACCACCATCTGGCGCCATTGACCCCGCGTATATTCTGCCAAAAACTCTTCCGTAACCATGGAATTTGCCTTGGCCCCCTTAGGTCCTTTTACTAATTTTTGACCCTTCAAAAGCTCCGCTAAACGGTTATAGAAGTTCCGATCAAGAATAGATTTTTCAGAATCCTTATCCTTAGCCAAACGATTGATCTCTGCTTTTTCGATGGCCAAAGAACGTTCATCTTTCTCAATTCCTCGACGAGAGAACACACGCACATCTACAACTGTTCCAGTGGCTCCAGGAGGCAATCTCAAAGAGCTATCCCTGACATCAGAAGCTTTCTCCCCGAAAATAGCTCGCAAAAGTTTTTCTTCCGGTGTTGAAGGCGTCTCCCCCTTTGGAGTTACTTTTCCAACCAAAATATCTCCGGGATTCACTTCTGCTCCAATGTAAACGATTCCTGTTTCATCCAAATGGCGCAAAGCTTCCTCTCCCACGTTAGAAATATCGCGAGTGATTTCTTCTGCCCCAAGCTTTGTGTCACGGGCCATCACCTCAAATTCTTCAATATGAATAGAGGTAAAGACATCATCTTTCACGATCCGCTCAGAGATCATGATGGAATCTTCAAAGTTGTACCCATTCCAAGACATGAACGCTACCAGGATGTTCCGTCCCAAAGCAAGCTCTCCCTTATCCGTGGAAGGACCGTCTCCGATCACATCTCCTGCTTGAACAACTTCTCCGACCTTTACAAGAGGACGCTGCGTAATACAGGTATTTTGGTTTGACCGTTGGAATTTCTGGAGGGTATAAATATCCACTCCCTGCTCTTTCATGGCCGCAGGATCCGTTACTTTCACAACAATTCGTTGCGCATCAACCTGATCAACAACGCCGGTACGTCGAGCAACAACCACAACACCAGAGTCTCTGGCCACATTCTTTTCCATTCCCGTTCCCACAAGAGGAGCCTCTGCACGCAGCAAAGGCACGGCTTGCCGCTGCATGTTTGATCCCATGAGAGCGCGGTTTGCGTCATCATTTTCTAAGAAAGGAATCAAGGACGCGGCCACGGAAACCAACTGCTTCGGAGAAACGTCAATGAGCTCTACCTGAGAAGAAGGCGCTGTTATGAACTCTCCCTTAGAACGACAACTTATAAATTCCTGAGCAAAAGTCTGAGTCTTTGTGAGAGGTGTATCTGCCTGAGCGATGGTATATCGCCCTTCATCGATGGCCGACAAATAAATGATCTCATCCGTTACTTTATTTTTAACAACCTTACGATAAGGCGTTTCAATAAACCCATATTTGTTGATCCGTGCATAGGTGGCCAAGGAGTTAATCAACCCGATGTTTTGACCTTCAGGTGTTTCAATGGGACAAATACGACCATAGTGCGTCACGTGAACGTCACGAACCTCAAAAGAGGCCCGATCCCGTGTTAACCCGCCAGGTCCCAGAGCGGATAGGCGACGTTTGTGCGTGATTTCAGAAAGAGGATTGGTCTGGTCCATGAACTGAGACAGCTGAGAAGAGGCAAAAAATTCTCGGATCGTCGCTGTCGCTGGTTTTGCATTAATCAAGTCGTGCGGCATAACCGTATCAACTTCCACGGAAGTCATACGTTCCCGAACAGCCCTCTCCATACGCAACAATCCTAGACGGTATTGATTCTCAAGCAATTCTCCTACGGACCGCACACGTCGGTTTCCGAGGTGATCTATGTCGTCGATCTCTCCACGACCATCTTTCAAATCAACCAAAACCCGCAAGATTTGAATGATGTCTTTCTTCCGCAAAGTAGACGGCACATCTTCGATTTCAAAACCCAAACGGGCATTCATCTTAACGCGGCCTACGGGAGACAGATCATATCGCTCTGAATCAAAAAACAAGCTATGGAACAAAGCATCAGCCCCTTCAAGGGTTGGGGGCTCACCTGGACGCAAAATACGATACAAATCAACGAGCGCCTCAGGACGGCTCTTATTTTTATCGGCCGCCAAAGTATTACGGATATATGGCCCCACATTAACGTGGTCAATTTCCAAAGTGGAAATTGTTTTAATACCCAACCGATCAATTTCTGTGAGATGGCTGCGAGCAATTTCTTCTCCCGCCTCCAAAATAACCTCTCCCGTTTCTGGGTTCACCAGATCAAATGAGATATAACGTCCCAGCAAATGATCTTCATTCACCAAAATTTCTCTTTTAGGTCCATTTTGGAGAAGATTTAACTGACGAGGGGTCATCTTAGTTCCCGCCTCAAGAATAACTTCCCCAGTTTTTGCATCGATTAAATCATTTGCAATTTTGATACCTCGATAGCTCCGAGGAACAAAAGGAGCTGTCCACCCTTCAGCTACTTTTTCATAAACGCTCAGATTGTAAAAACTCTTCAGGATTTCTTCTCTGCTCATACCTTGTGCTTCCTGAACAGAAAGTGTCTGCCCTTTAGCTGCGGCTTCTTCCCGGGATTTTTCCGTGACTGCGCTATCAAGAGCCATCAACAAGGTAGAGATTAAGACTTTACGACGACGATCGATACGAACGTAGATCAGATCCTTTGCGTCAAATTCAATATCAAGCCAAGACCCACGATAGGGAATGACACGAGCCCCAAAAAGCAACTTACCAGAAGTGTGAGTCTTTCCATCATCATGATCGAAAAATACACCTGGAGAACGGTGCATCTGAGAAACGATCACGCGCTCTGTTCCATTAATGATGAAGGTCCCTTCATCGGTCATCAGAGGCATATCCCCGATATAAACATCCTGCTCTTTAATATCACGCACAGAACGTGCACCCGTTTCAGAATCCGCATCCCAAACAATGAGCTGCAAAGTAACCTTCAGAGGCGCTGCATAGGTCAATCCTCTCTGACGACATTCATCAATGTCATACTTAGGTTCATCAAAATCATAGCGAACGTATTGCAATTCACAATGACCAACGAAATCCTTAATGGGAAAAACAGCCTTTAAAGCCCCCTGTAATCCTGTGTCCGTGCGCTGAGCATGAGGCACATAGAATTGTAGAAAGTTATCATAAGACTTCTTTTGAACTTCAATTAAGTTTGGTATAGGCGCGACTTCTGTGATTTTACCAAAACTTCTGCGAATACTCCGAACAGCGGACTTACCCATTATAATCCCTCACCCACAAACCTATCTGCAACCCAAAGATTGCTTCATCCATAAAAACGAGCAAGTAAGCGTGCCTTCCATCAGCACACTTACTTGCAAAAACACTCTAAGCTTTTCGGCTCCATGCACTAACACGCAATAAGCTAACCCTATTACGCAAGCTCTACAGTGGCACCAGCATCTTCCAAAAGCTTCTTGAACTTTTGGGCATCATCCTTAGAAAGACCTTCCTTAACTGCCTTAGGAGCAGCTTCCACCAAATCCTTCGCTTCTTTCAAGCCAAGGTTTGTGATAGTACGGACTTCCTTGATTACGTTGATTTTATTTGGACCGATGTCCTTCAACATAAGTGTAAATTCTGTTTTTTCTGCAACAGCAGCAGCGCCAGCTCCACCAGCTCCTGGGGCCGCAGCAACAGCAACTGGAGCGGCAGCAGAAACGCCCCACTTTTCTTCCAGCAATGTAACGAGTTCGGCAGCTTCCAAAATCGTAAGACTTGATAAAGATTCAACAATAGTATTTAGATTTGACATTTTTCTTAACTCCTGAGTTTACTTTTTACTATAAGACAAAACAACCCGAGCAACACTCGCGCCCGGTTCTGAAATAATCGTCGCCAACTTAGTCGCAGGCGCCATCAGAAGGCCCATGATCTTCGACCGAAGTTCATCCAAAGAAGGCAACTTTGCCAAAGCGTGAACTGCTTGCGCATCCAACAACTTTCCCTGAAGTATACCTGCCACAACTGACAGTTTCGGATTTCCATCCACGAAAGAAACTGCCACTCTGGCGGCCACTACTGGGTCTTTAGAAAACGCTAAGGCAGAAGGCCCTTTTAGATGAGGCTCGATGGCAGAAAGATTAGTGTCTCTCACAACAATGCGCGCAAGACTATTCTTTACAACCCTAAAAGAAGCACCTGCGTCTCTCATCTTACAACGCAAATCCGTGGATTCCTCCACAGTAAGCCCTGACTGATGCGTTACGACGACCAAAGCCGCCGACCCTAGATCTTCTCTTAAAGAGGCAACGAACTCTCTTTTTTCTACACGATTCATCTTCGTCTCCGACAACAACATGACCTAATGGTCAACGATTAAAACTACAGGAGACAACTCCCCTCCCTTAAACTTCCTAAGAAGACAAAAAGGACAGAGCTAAGTTTTAAACTCCTGTCTCATGCGGGCTAACTTTAAATGCACCCGGCAAAAACCGTCTACACACCCGCAATCTCAGACATAAATCCAAAGAAAAAATCCTTGGATCCATTCTTAGCCAAAAAATCCCCCCAAATTCAGAGAAAATTAAGGCTCAGAATCTTATATACAATAACCTCTCAAAAATCAAGCGATTATGTTAGTTTTTTTGCGCCGTAGCAAAATCCACCTTCAAACCAGGCCCCATTGTGGAACTAATGGAGAGTCCCTTCACGAAGGATCCCTTTACGCCCGTAGGCCGAGCTTTGTTTACAGCGTCTACCAAAGACTGGATATTTTCACAAATAGCCTGCTCAGAAAAACTAATCTTTCCAACACCTGCTTGCACAACACCAGCTTTTTCAGCGCGATATTCCACTTGACCAGACTTCAAAGCCTTTACAGCCTTTTCAATATCTGTCGTCACAGTTCCCAATTTTGGATTCGGCATCAAGCCCCGAGGACCCAATACCTTTCCAAGCTTTCCAACCAGAACCATCATATCCGGGGTTGCAATACAACGATCGAAATCATTTCTCCCCTTCATCACTTCTTCTACAAGCTCTTCAGATCCTGCAATGTCAGCCCCTGCTTTCAAGGCCTCCGGAACACGCTCAGCCTTTGTAAAAACAATTACCTTCACTGTTTTTCCAAGACCATGGGGCAACTGAATCACCCCCCGAACCTGTTGATCCGCCTTGCGGCTGTCTACATTCAAATTCATAGAAACATCAACCGTTTCATCGAACTTTGTCTTTGCATTTTCTTTTAAAAGCTTAACAGCTTCGCTCAAGCTATAAATCTTTGAGCGATCAATTCCTTCATAAACTTTCCTTAAACGTTTTCCGTATGCCATGATTATTCTACGACCTCGAGTCCCATGGAACGTGCAGATCCTTTAATCATCTGACAGGCTCCTTCCAAATTATGCGCGTTAAGATCTTCCATTTTTATTTTGGCAATCTCTTCAATCTGAGCCATTGTTACTTTACCCGCAACTTCACGACCAGGCATCTTAGACCCACTCTCCAACTTCGCCGCCTTCTTCAAGAAGTACGTGGCTGGAGGAGTCCTTGTTTCAAAGGAAAACGTCCGATCCGCATAAGCAACGATAGTAACAGGTGTTGGGATTCCAGGCTCCATACCTTTTGTATGTTCGTTAAACGCCTTGCAAAATTCCATGATATTTAGGCCGCGTTGACCCAAAGCGGGCCCTACGGGCGGTGAAGGATTCGCCTTCCCTGACGGAATAATCAGGTTAATATAACCTGCTATTTTCTTTTGTGGTGCTGCCATTTTACTCTACTCCTCTTAAAGGTTTGTGGTTACGGCCATGGCTGGCCTCCCACAACTAAAAAACTATAACTTCTCAACCTGGTTAAATTCTAAATCAACCGGGGTAGCTCGACCAAAGATAGAAACGGTAACTTTCAGGCGCGCCTTCTCCGAGTCCACTTCTTCAACCAAGCCCGTAAAGGAAGCAAAAGGACCATCACTAACCCGAACTTGCTCCCCAATCTCAAAGGAAAAGCCATCAGCTCCTCCCTTAACACCCTGCTCAACCTGATTCAACAATCGGGCCGCTTCTATCTCTGTGATAGGGGAAGGCTTACCCTTTGCCCCTAAAAACCCAGACACTTTAGCAATATTTTTAACCAAATGCCAAGTATCTTCTGTCATTTCCATCTTTACAAGCACATATCCAGGGAAAAACTTCTTGTCTTTTGCGACCTTTTTCCCTCTCTTTACTTCAATAATTTCATGAGTTGGGACCAAGATTTCCTGGAACTGTTCCACAAATCCTTGCTTCTCCGCTTGCTCACGAATGGTGGCTGCCACCTTATTCTCGAAGCCTGAATAGACATTTACCACATACCAACGGTGTGACATAATCTTATGCACCTAATCCTAAAATAAACTTAACCATGCGAATCAATACTTGGTCCGCTAACAAGAAAAACCCGGCTGCCAGCATAACTAAAATGAACACCATGACGGTGGTAATAGTCACTTCTTTGCGCGTCGGCCAAACAACCTTAGATATTTCGCGCTTAACTTGCTGAACAAAATCAATCGGGTTAATCATTACTTTTTCCACACTCTAAAACTATATGATGGCAGGAGCGGCGGGTCTCGAACCCACGACCTTCGGTTTTGGAGACCGACGCTCTACCAATTGAGCTACGCTCCTTCATATACAATATAGGAGCCCTGGTCAAGCTTTCCAATACACTCCCGCATTTTTTTTGGTTTACTCAATAATCTTAGAGACGACGCCAGCACCTACGGTACGGCCTCCCTCTCGGATCGCAAACCGCAGCCCTTCTGTCATCGCAATGGGTGCAATAAGCTGCACTTCCATCGTAATGTTGTCTCCAGGCATTACCATCTCTGTTCCTTCCGGCAGAACCACTTGTCCTGTTACGTCCGTTGTCCGGAAGTAAAACTGCGGACGATAGTTCGTGAAGAACGGTGTATGCCGCCCTCCTTCTTCCTTCGTCAAAATGTATGCCTCACACATGAACTTTGTATGGGGCTTGATGCTTCCAGGCGCTGCCATCACTTGACCGCGTTCCACATCTTCTCTCTTTGTTCCTCTCAGAAGGAGCCCTACGTTGTCCCCTGCTTCTCCTCGATCCAAAAGCTTCCGGAACATCTCTACTCCCGTCACAATGGTCTTCACTGTTGGCTTGATCCCGATAATCTCGATCTCTTCCCCAACCTTCACAATTCCTTGCTCAATACGTCCAGTCACTACGGTTCCTCGCCCAGAGATAGAGAACACATCCTCCACAGGCATCAAAAACGGCTTCTCAATGTCTCTCTTCGGTTGCGGTATATAACTGTCCACCACATCCATCAACTTCAGAATCGCATTCTCTCCCAATTCGGGGTTCTTATCTTCCAACGCACAAAGCGCAGATCCTCTTACAAACGGAATGTCATCTCCAGGAAAATTGTACTGGCTCAAAAGCTCTCTCACTTCCATTTCTACCAAGTCCAACAACTCAGGATCATCCACCATGTCGCACTTGTTCAAGAATACGCACAACGCTGGCACTCCCACCTGTCGTGCCAACACAATGTGCTCCCGTGTCTGAGGCATAGGACCATCCGCTGCCGATACCACAAGAATCGCCCCATCCATCTGGGCTGCTCCTGTGATCATGTTCTTTACATAGTCTGCGTGTCCAGGACAGTCCACGTGCGCATAATGCCTCGGTACGGTCTCGTACTCCACGTGCGCTGTTGATATCGTGATCCCACGCGCTTTCTCTTCTGGCGCCGCGTCAATCTGGTCATATGCCCGGAACTCTGCGAATCCCTTCTTTGCTAAAATCTTTGTAATCGCCGCTGTTAATGACGTCTTCCCGTGATCCACGTGCCCTATCGTCCCCACATTACAATGCGGCTTCTTTCTCTCAAATTTTGCTTTTGCCATCTTCTTCT
>CAIWGV010000026.1 GCA_903912365.1 uncultured Alphaproteobacteria bacterium | reverse complement strand
TAGGTTGAGGCCTTTTTGGGACAACATTAGTTCCCTTTTTCATTTTGAAGTTGTCACTCCTTGCATTTTCATCTATCATCTCCCGTAATTTAACGGCCTAATAAACTAAAACCATGGCCAAGAGTTCCTCCTCTGATCATTCTAACCTTTGAAAATTGATAACTTTTGGTACATTTCGTATCATTCCCTATATCGAGTAACTGAAAGCCCCTCTGGAGAAATGTTCGGGAAAAGATGCTCAAACTTTTCCATTGTGGACTTGCTGATCTTATTCCAATCAAGAACTACAACCCTCAATTCTTTCAAATTATCAATAATTTCACGGGCACCGGCATCTCTGATTGCATTGTCAAAAAGGTTAAGTTGGTAGAGCTTCTTTAAATTTTGGGCAATTATTTTTATGCCTTCGTCTCCAATTTTATTTTTTTGGAGACGTAAATGCACCATCTCCTTCAGTCGTCCAATTGATTCTGCTCCTTTATCTCCAACGTTATTTGATGAGGCATCCAGATAGTATAGCCCTTTGAGCTTTTCTGAAATTTCTGTAATTCCTTCATCTCCAATGTCATTGTTACCAATAAGTAAGCTTACTAATTTCTTAAAATTTTCAGCAATAAGCTTTGCTCCTTCTTTTCCAATTCTATTATCTCTAATGTCCAAGAAAACAAGATTTTTAAGCTTGCAGAGTCCTTGTACTCCTTCATGCCCTAGATCATTTTTGGCAATCTCCAGATTAGAGAGCTTTGTCATTTTACCGATAATACGGGCCCCCTCATTTCCGAGATGATTATCAGATATTCTAAGGAACAATAGCTTCTTCAAGTAAGCTTCTATCATTTGAGCACTCTCGGGACCAAGGTTTGCAGAGCGAACATCTAAATATCCAAGATTCTTAAGATTTTTAGCGATCGCCATTAACCCCTCATCTTCAATTCTATTTTCGCTGATATTGAGATGGCCTAATTGACGAAGATTTGAGAGGAAAGCCGCTCCTTGTGATCCTACACCGCTGTTGGGAAGGACTAAGCTTTTTAGATTCTCAAGTTGGCCAATAGCATCGGCGCCTGTGTCCCCAATTCCACTCCCTGAGGGATGCCCAAATATCTCTATCTCTTCCAGACTTTTGAGTTGTGAGATTTCTTTTCCATGATCTGGCGTTAAAAGACAGTTGAAAGCAATGAAAGATTCTACATTTGGCATTAAGGAGACTAAACGACCAAAAAGACCAGCATCCATATTATTTATGTCAAACAGGTGCCATTTCGTTACTCTCTTAAGAGAAAAAGCCTTTTTTTCTAAATGGTCCAAAATTTGATTCAAAATTTCTGGATTGAGCTCACTCACTCTAAAGTAAGTCAGGTCTTGGTTTTCTCGAAAAAACTCAACAATTTCTCCAGAATCCTCCGGCTGAAGATTCTTCATGTTCAGAATTATCCTATCTCTATGGTCTCCAATAAACTCAATAGAAGCGGGGATTTTCCTTTTCATCTCTTTTTCCTCTTAATCAAATCGGGAACTTTTCAACAACGTCATTATATACCTTTTGCGCATCTGTTAGGGACAATTTTGAGTATATTTCGAGAGATTGTCGCGATTCATGTCCCGAGTAGGGCTGTATCAGGGCATCATCAATTCCCTGTTTTTTAAGCCAAGTAAATAAAAAGTGACGAAGCTTATGGGGAGATAGGGACTGCTTCATTCCAGCTTCAACGGCATAGTTGGATAGGATCTTTCTGATACCCCGTGTTGTGAAGGCTTTTTTGCGGATGGACTCAAATAAATAGACCTTTCCTTGTTGGGCTTCTGTTTTGACGTATAACATTAGAGTTTCACGAAAATTATGAGGGAAAGGAACAATACGATCCTTACTGCCTTTTCCTTTATTAATGCGAATCTGACAGGCATCAAAATCTACATTCTCAATTTTTATGTTAACCAGTTCTTGAACTCTCACTCCTGTGTAAATAAGAACTTTAATTAAAATCATATGCTTAACATCTCTGGCTTTCCAAACGACTTCGTAATATTTTTTGAGCTCTTCTTCAGTGGGAACATAAGGCAAGCTTTTGGCTTTCCTCGAGGTTTCTATCTCAAGATCTTCTCTTACTTTTCTAAAAAGATCCCGCATATACGTGTAGTCTGGGCGCTCGTCTCGCAAAATCTTGGATATTTTCTTAACAATCTCTTTAGCAGGCGTACGCATGGGAACTCTCCAAAGTTTGTAGGATCTGAAGTCTTTTGTCTAAATCAAGCTCAAAAGTACCATAAGGGTTAATGTGTGAATAAAAGAGGGGCGTTAGCCCTCTAAAATCCTCTTGAGTAAAACGCTCAAGCCAGGATTTTTCCTGTAAGATGTTTTCAACGAGCAAAGTGTTTAAGTAGGTAATAGAAATCTGTAGAAGATGCAGACATAGCATAGAAACTTCCTGATCTTCCTGCTTATTAGACGTGATATCTCCGCCTTGGCCAAAGTAGATAAAATCATTGGCTCCATTCCAATTTTCGACAACATTAAGACCTGCATGAATCTGCTGACGTAACTCTACAGAATCTAGAAAGCGGCAGAGAAAAATGGTCTGAATGGCTTTTCCCAATTCAATGATTGCTTTGAAAGTAGGATGCTTATAATTGCTTCTAGAAAATTTTCTGATAATGGCCTCTGCGTTTGCAGTCCCAACTTTTAAGGCAACGGCATGCTTGATAATTTCATCATATTGTTCCTTGATTAAATTCCAATTAATAGGACGAGTCGTAATTTCTTTAATATTTTTGATCTCAAAATCACTTTCAGGCAGATAGAGTTTTTGAGTTCCAATTTCTTTAAAACGAGGCAGAAGATCAAACCCGAGTAGATAGCTTAAGGCAAAGCCCAGCTGACTTTTACCATGACTATCAACATACTGTGATTCGATTTCCATATCCGTGCTATGGCTAAGAATGCCTTCGAGCATAGATGCCACTTCTGATGAAGTGCAGGTTTTTAGTTGAGAATAAATACAAATAGATTGGGCATTCACATGCCAATAAATCATGATGCCCGATTCTTGATAATGAGCTCCCCATTGGGTCATGAGATTCTGGTCATAGGCATTTCTTTGCGTTGAGTCTGATCCACAAGCAGTTGTGGCAACCCCCCAGATTTCAGGATTCCGAATCCTAAACATTCCATCCACAACTTTACTAATGGCTTCTCGCAAGTCATCCTTATTTAAAAAGAAGTTTCGAACATGTCTGAGTTCTTCAAAGCTGACGACCCCTTTAGAAGCTGCACCAACTCTCTTTAATCCGGTATTTGTGCCAATACCAAAGAGACATAAAAGAAGGCGCTTGTGAATCGTTTCTCGATCTAAAATCTCTCGGTTTCCAACGGAATTAAAACATTCCGTGATCCCCTCCCTAAAATCTACTTCTTTTAAGATATCAAGAAGATCAATAACTCCCCATTTGTTTAAAACCGCATCCTTCATTTTTTCAAGGTTTTTGGGCTCTATCTGTTTTTCCAGAGGAGATAGTTTAATCCAAGGAGCATTATCTTTGACTGTCAGTTGGACGTACTTATTAGAGGGAAATCTTCCATCAAATTGGTTAAGCTTTTTTCTCATTTCATCTTGGAGGTCTTCAATAAAAACGTCCGCTGAAAGAGGAGCTTCTAGCTTTTGGTAATACTCCTCTCTCTTTGCCTCAAAATCTTTGGGCAGATCCTCCTCTGGATTACGATAAACTAGTGCCCCTTGAACCCACACTTCTTTGTGTCTTAATTTAGTCCGAAGGAGTTTTAAAATGACACATTCATATTCTTTTCTTGAAACCCTGAGAGATTCACGCTCGTCCTCTTTGAGAATACGCTTTTGCTCTTGCTTGCTAATAATTTTATCAACTTGAATCTCTTCTTTTGGAGGATAGAACTCTGATTTCCTATGTTGATATCTCTTGATAAAATCAATAGCTTCTAGGAAAGGCTTATTATTTGAGAAAAACTCTAAAGCGTTAAGGATTTCAAAAATACTGGCCCGATAAGTGCGAGAATAACTATTAATCAAGGTATCACGTACAACTTTTCTGATTTTTCCAGAAAGCTCCCGAGCTCTTAGAAGTTGCTCAATGCTTGCATGGGGTACAGAAGGATAGATGGCTTCTTTAATAACATCTTCTGGACAATCACGGGCAATCTGAGCAATTGAGAAGAGTGTTTCGAGATCTCCAAGATTCTTTGCAACTTCTCGTGTTAGTTTTTCCTTTTTAGCCTCAGAGGTTTGCTTCATTTTGAGAATGAAATTAACAAGATGTTCCACTAAATTATCAATACTCTCGTAATGGCGCATATGGCAAAAAATAAGAACTAGGGCATACTTGTTGATCTCTGTTCTAGCTCTGGTCCTTTCAGGGGTATCACTCAGAAATTTTCTCTTATAGAAACGGCGTATTTTTGAATCAATTTCATACAAAAAATCAAGCTTCTCAAGGGGGAGTTTTTTTAGGATACTAAGACGGTTAACCTCTGCTCGAATGCTATCTCGTTTTGAAGCGCCAGCTCCTTGCCGTAGAAACTGATATACTCCCTCAAAATCATTGCTTGATAGGATGTATTCATCGATGTATTTTTTGTCTTCCAGGCCAAGAATTTGATTGATTTTGTGAAAGAGGTTTTTCTCTTTTACACTCTTGGCCATCTTAATAAGGCTTGCTAATTCCTCGTCTTTTGGGACCTCTATTTTTTGACCCTTCAAGTATTTAGCTGTCTGGCTTTTTAATTCTTCTTCGTTGCTAACCTTGAAGCAGATATCTTGTAAGAAATCTGCTAGCTTTGAATCTGTAGGTAAAAATGGTGTAACCTTGAGATAATCACGGATTTCCTGCTTGTAGCGGTTGATGGATCTTGTTTGATTAAAAAACTCAGATAAGGATTCTTTTGAGATATTTACATCATCTTTATAAAGATAAACTCCGTACTGAATTAAAACTTCTGGAAGATCCCGGATATCATCAAAAAAACGCTGTTCTTCTTTGAAATAATTTAATAACAAGACATACGCAATCCGAGAAACCCCCTTCTTCTTTTCCAACAGGTATTTTTCATGCCTCAAGACCTGCCAAAATTGTGCTAATTCAGATTCTGCATACTCTGTCTTCATGCAGAATTATCCTTGTTTCTCAAGCTGCTTTCTGAGTTGATTTTCACGAGCCAACTGAACAGCTTGTTTTAGTTTTTGCTCTAAAATTTCTCTGGGAGGGAGCTCTGTGAGATATTGGGCTACATGAATGCCAGTCTTGTCCATTTCTAAGTATTCAATATCATCTTGATCTTTACCTGCACAAAAGATGATTCCCCATGGCTTTTCCTCATGAGGAAGTCGTTCATTTCTATCAAGCCAATTAAGGTACCACTCCATTTGTCCTTTGTAGGCAGGATCGAAATCTCCTATTTTAAGGTCAAGAGCGATCAACCTCTTTAATCGTCTGTTGAAAAAAAGCAAATCTAGATATCGGTCTTTTCTTCCTGTGCTCATTCGCTTTTGGCGAGCTACAAAGCAAAAGTCTGTGCCCAATTCCTGTAAAAAATCTGTAATGTTGTTCAGAATCAAGTTTTCCAGGTCTTCCTCTGAGTCATATGTTTTCCCTCCGATGAAATCGATGAAGTAAGGTTCCTTAAAGGTTAACGCTGGAGTCATTTCATCGCTTTCTTGAAGATTTGACAGCTGTTTCTCAATAATACTGGTTGGTTCTTTGCTAAGAGAAGTGCGCTCATAGAGCATGCTATCAATCTGCTTTTTAAGGGTACGTACGCTCCAGCGTTGAATACGACACATTTCTGCATAGAAATTGCGTTTCAGCTCTTCGTCAATGGCACCCACCAAAATAAAATGGGACCAGGACAATTGTGTCGACAGTGTTGACACAATCCGTTTATCTGGGAAATATCTCGAAAATTTTAGCATTCGAAATAAGCTACGGCGTCCATACCCTCGTCCATAGCGGCTTGAAAGATTTTCTGAAATTGCGTCAATCACGCCTTCACCATATTCAGCCCGTTGTGATTTCAAAACTTCATCGTCAATTCGCTTTCCAATGAGCCAACAGAGCTGGACATGCGCCGAGTTATATTCTCGCGCAACATGAGACCTTGCTTCTTCAATCAGTTGGCTGATATCATTCAGCAAGAGCTTGGGGGTATCCAACAATTCGAGATCTTGGGTTTTGGTTAAATGGTTTTTGTCGTTCATGTTTATATCCTCATCAATAGGAGTTCCCCTAATGATCAGAGGAGGAACTCTTGGCCATGGTTTTAGTTTATTAGGCCGTTAAATTACGGGAGATGATAGATGAAAATGCAAGGAGTGACAACTTCAAAATGAAAAAGGGAACTAATGTTGTCCCAAAAAGGCCTCAACCTA
>CAIWGV010000025.1 GCA_903912365.1 uncultured Alphaproteobacteria bacterium | reverse complement strand
GGTATAATCAAATTGGAGCTGCGGGGGCGGCCTCTCTGGCTCAGTTGGCTCATCTGACATCTCTGAATATTGGGGGTAATCACAGTGGAGATGCGGGGGCGGCTTCTTTGGCTCAACTATCTCAGTTGAGAAGCTTGGATATTGGGTTTAATAACATTGGAGCTGCGGGTGCGGCCTCTCTGGCTCGCCTATCTCAGTTGAGAAGCTTGGGTATTGAGTATAATCAAATTGGAGCTGAGGGGGCGGCCTCTCTGGCTCAGCTATCTCAGTTGAGAAGCTTGGGTATTGGGCGTAATCAAATTGTATATGCGGACAGAGATCTGCTGAGACAGCATCTTTCTCTCACAGAGATAACTTTTTATTAAGAAACACTCAATTCAGGAATGCTTGCCATAGCCTTACTTACGCAAGACGTCTAATTACGAGAAGACGAAGAATCCCTCTAAATCTTCATGGGGGTTGTCCCCCTCACCCGAGCATGATACAAATAGGCATCCGGGTGAGGGGGTCTCCATGAAGCAATTTTTCTATTTTTTAATACCATTTGTTTTTTTATTCAGTCTTTCCCAGGCCTACTTGCCAGGAACAGAGGACCTTCCCCTAATGACAGGGCTTGATCTTGTGGAAGATCCTGTTGTCTTCGACAAGATGGAAGGGCGCCTTGTAACTCTTCAGGCTCAAGGCGATATTTCTCAAAAAATTATTTGTGAGTTTTACTCAAAAACCCTTCCGAATTTGGGATGGAAAAGAAAAACAGACACTCTCTATGAACGAGACGGGGAATGCCTTCGACTTTCCTTTGAATCTTCCAACTCTAAAAAAACTCTCGTTACTTTTGAAATATCCCCAGCGCCGACTCTCCATCTTTAATTTGCCTTTTAAGGCGGGGCCCTTTATAAAAGAGCCATGACAGATACGCCCGAAAAGAATTATAAAGACACGGTTTTTTTGCCGCAGACCTCTTTTGGCATGCGCGCCAATTTAAATGAGCTCGAAACAAATCTTCTAAAGTTTTGGAAAGAAATCAATCTCTACGAAAAATTAAAGGAAAATTCCCCGGGCAAGGAACCTTTTATCGTCCATGATGGACCTCCTTACGCCAACGGCCATCTTCACATAGGGCATGCACTTAATAAAACCTTGAAAGACATGGCCATGAAATACCAAAGAATGAGCGGAAAGTATGTCCCCTTCATTCCAGGATGGGATTGTCATGGGTTGCCCATTGAATGGAAGGTGGAAGAGCATTACCGTGCCAAAAAAATGGATAAGGATCAAGTTCCTCTTCTGGAATTTCGTCAAGAATGTCGGGATTTTGCTCAAAAGTGGGTAGACATCCAAAAAGAAGAATTTCAGCGCCTCGGGGTAACGGCAGATTGGAAAGATCCTTACCTCACCATGAACTTTGAGTCAGAGGCCCGCACTGTAGCGGAGCTTCATAAGGTACTCATGAACAAAAGTTTATACCGGGGCCTTAAACCTGTTCAATGGTCTGTAGTAGAAAAAACAGCTCTCGCCGAAGCAGAGGTGGAGTACCATGAAAAGACCTCCAATTCCATTTATGTGTTGTTTCCCGCAAACTCTCCTGACCCTAAATTCAAAAATGTTCATGCGGTTATTTGGACCACCACGCCCTGGAGTCTCCCTTCTAACCGAGCAATTGCCTATAATCCAGACCTCGACTATGTGGTGTTTGAGTCCAAAGGGCACCCCCCCCTCTTATGTGCCTCCCCTCTTCTAAACGATGTGATTAAGGCTGCCGCTCTTGAAGATGTGAAAGTTCTCTTTCACTGCAAAGGAGCTGAACTCCGAGAACTCACGGCCCACCATCCTTGGCATGGTGCGGGATACGATTTTCCTGTTCCATTTTTGCCAGGGGAGCATGTGACCACAGATCAAGGAACAGGACTTGTTCACACGGCCCCAAGCCATGGGGTGGAAGATTTTCAATTGGGAATGGAACATGGCTTAGAGGTGCCCGAACTTGTAGGAAAAGATGGTCTCTATCATGACCATGTCCCTTTGTTCGGAGGACTTCATGTTTTTAAAGCTGATGCGCCCATTATTCAAGCGCTTCAAGAGCGAGGTCTTCTTCTGGCACACACAACCATCAAACATAGTTATCCCCATTCTTGGAGATCAAAGGCGCCTTTGATTTATCGAGCTACTTCTCAATGGTTTATCTCTATGGATACAAACGATCTTAGAAAAAAAGCATTGGCGAGCATAGAAGAGGTTAAGTGGTATCCGACCCAAGGAAGGAATCGGCTCAAAGCCATGGTGGAGAACCGTCCCGATTGGTGTGTTTCTCGCCAGCGGGCTTGGGGCGTTCCCATAACGGTTTTTGTTTCCAAAAAGACTGGGGAACCCTTGCGAGATGCAGACGTTAACAAACGAATTGAAGACGCAATTAAAGCCCAAGGCACAGACATTTGGTACTCTAAGGATCCTCAGGAATTTTTGGGAACAAAATATAATATTCATGATTTTGAGCAGATTAAAGATACTCTGGATGTGTGGTTTGAAAGTGGAACAGTCCATGCCCTCATGAAAGAGTTTCCGGTGGCGGATCTCTACCTAGAAGGATCCGACCAACACCGCGGGTGGTTTCAGTCATCTCTTTTAGAGTCCTGCGCTACCCGAGAGACAGCTCCCTACAAAGCGGTCATGACTCATGGGTTTGTGGTGGACGAGCATGGGCGTAAAATGTCGAAATCCATCGGAAATACAGTTGATCTCCAAGAAACAATTAAAACCCATGGGGCCGACATTGTTCGTTTGTGGATTGCAGGATCCGATTATTTTGATGATGTGCGCATCGGCAAAGAAACTCTGAAACGTTACGAAGAAGTGTACCGTAAGATCCGGAACACCTTCCGTTACCTCTTAGGAAATTTGGGAGAGTTTCACGTCTCTCACCGAGTGTCCTATGACCAACTGCCGGATTTGGAAAAATGGGTTCTCCACCGCCTAACAGAGCTGGAAAAAACAGTGAGAGAGAAAGTAGGGGTATATGACTTTCATGGCATCTTTACCGCTTTATACAATTTCTGTGTAAATGATCTCTCAGCCTTTTATTTCGATATCCGAAAAGACACCCTTTATTGTGATGTGCGCAATAAAGAAAAATGTCTGGCTGTTCTGACAGTATTAGATATGGTTTTTGAAGGCCTATGCAAATGGATGGCGCCCATTCTCACCTTTACCATGGAAGAAGCTTGGCGAACACGATTCCCAGAGAGCAGCGTTCATCTTCAACACCTTCCTCAATTTCCCAAAAACTGGCATAATCCTGGCGTTGGCGCCAAGTGGTCCACTCTGCGGGATATACGCCGCGTCGTAACAGGAGCCTTGGAATTGGACCGGTCCCAGGGAAAAATTGGCTCTAGCCTTCAAGCTCATGTGAAAGTATTTTTACAAGATGAAGCATTTTATGACCTTCTCAAAACCATTAACCTACCAGAATTGATGATTACATCTTCTGGGGAAATTCTATGGGAGGAAGTTCCAGAAGACGCTTTCCAACTGACCGATGTGCCGAAGGTAGGGGTGCAGGTGAGTCTAGCTCCTGGCCAAAAGTGTGCCCGCTGTTGGCGCATCTTACCTGAGGTTAAAAATTTATGTGAGAGGTGTGATCATGCAGTGTCTACTTACCGGTAAGGAAATGCCCCCTAAACGGATAGCCATACCGATTATCGCCTTCATTTTCCTTTTGGATCAGATCACCAAATATCTCATTGTAACTCATGCCTCTGATTTGCCCCTTACGGTCACTGGTTTTTTTGATCTGGTATTAACCTGGAATCGAGGCATCAGCTTTGGTATTTTAAATAATCACTCCGATCTATCTTTCTGGCTCATCAATGGAACCGTTGTGGGAATCATTGCCTATGTTATTTATCTGCTTCTCAAGGAAACAAAACCTCTGATGATTATTTCTTTTGGATGCATCTTGGGGGGAGCTTTTGGAAATTTAGCCGATCGCCTCTTCCGCGGGGGCGTCGTGGACTTCTTAGACTTTCACCTAGGAGATCTTCACTGGCCTGCCTTTAATGTGGCCGATAGCTTTGTGGTTGTGGGCGTTGGGTTGTTTTTGGTGCAAGAATTCTTTACCAAAAAGGCCGAGTCCCTGTCCTAAAAAAGACATAAAGTTATTCTTCATTGCCTATTATTGATAAGGGCCAAGTATCAATTAAACAAATAAAATCAATCCTAACCATCATTTTTCCGGAGCCGACAAAATGATTGAAGTTGGGAAGACTCCCCATCAAACTCCTTGCCCATTTTTGAGAAAAACCCTATGCTTAAAAGAGGTATATTTTTGTAAAGGGGTATAAAGTGAAAATCAGACCTATCGTTTTATTGGCTTTTGCGGCCTTGGCATTCTCCGCAACCGACCTTTTCGCCGGATATAAGTTATATAGTCCCTCCGAACAAGGTGGGATGGTTTCCAGCGACGGGACTTGGGAAATAACAGACCCTTGTGCTGCGAGCGCCGACGCTCAATAACTCTCTATTCTATTTCTATTGTTCTTTCTTCGGGAGGCCATTGGATAGCTCTTGCTGCTTTTTTCATGGCTTGAATAAAGGCTTCTCGAGATTGGGGTGTCGAAGAGGAAAGTCCTATATCCTCAACTCTCACGAACTGTCTTTCCATAATATTCTTTAGGACTTTTTTGTCTGCCTCTGATAAAGTTTCAAAGTCCGCCCACTCAAGAATCATGGCTCTGGAAAGATCGTGAACAGCAAGCCAGGCGGAAACACTTTTTCTCTTTAGCCATTTTATGAGGCTTCTATATTTTTTTACATTCCCAACCTGGTAATTGTTCTTATAAAAAGGTTCATAAAAAGGAGCGTTATCATCTGCTGATGACAGTGTTTCTACAAAAATAAAGGCGCATTGTTTAACATCCGAGTCCGTACTTTTGCAATTACAGATTTTGTTAACTGCCTTTGACAAAGATTTCTTACAGTCAGATGCAGTATAAGAGGGGCATACCCCTAAATCCTGCCCAAAGACCACGGACACCCACATCAACGACAGAAGGATACTTTTTTTCATTTACGCCTCTTTATTTTTTTATTGATTGGCTCCAGGCACCCACAAAACATCTTTTGCGCCTTTATCATTTAAGAATCGTCCTAAAACAAATAAATAGTCGGAAAGACGATTAAGATATTTGATAACTTCTGGGTTCACTTTTTCTTTTTCCTCAAGAGCGACCAGAGCACGTTCCGCTCGACGAGTCACCGTTCTAGCTGCATGCAAAAAGCTCGATGCTTCCGATCCACCGGGCAAAACAAAGGAATTAAGAGGAGAAAGAGCTGCATTCATTTCATCCATCTCCGATTCAAGCCACAAGGTTTGACTGGGCTGGACACGCAGGGACTTTCCTACAGAGGCTTCTTCGGGACAACAAAGATCAGCCCCAACATCGAAAAGGTCATTCTGAATCTTTCCCAAAACCTCGTTTGTTTGGGAGTTTCCATAAAGTCGACAAATGCCTATAAAAGCATTGGTCTCATCGACCGCTCCAATGGCCTCTATGCGAAGTGAGTTCTTAGAAATCCTCTTGCCATCCCCTAAAGAAGTCTTTCCCTTGTCTCCTCCGCGCGTGTAGATTCTTGTGAGCTGTACCATTTTTAATCCTTTCTCTCAGTATAATTATTTCTTGCAAATTTATCTTCAAAATAAGATATATACCCTACCATGAAAAAGTTTCTAGTTCTTGTTCTTTTTGTCCTAACTCCCTGCCTTGGATATACATGGGGATCTACAAAGCATAAGATTGAAAAAGCTATTGAAGAGGTTAACCCTGATTTAACCGTCGGTATTCAAATACGGTCCTTTCCCGATGGAGAAATTATTTATACAAAAAATGATCGTCATCTCTTCGTCCCTGCTAGCGTTCATAAGACGCTCATCGCCCTTGCTTCCCTCATTAACTTAGGGCCTGATTATCGGTTTGAAACGACTCTTTCTCAAAAAGGACCTAACCTTTACCTAAGGTTTTCCGGAGACCCTGTCTTTAAACTTCCTGATCTTATAGATCTTTTTAAGGAACTTAAGCGGAAGGGAGTTTCCACAATTCAAGGCGATCTCGTCGTAGATGAGAGTTTTTTTACACTCCCTCCCTTTCCCAAAGGATATACCCTCGACATCATGCGGTTTATTTTTGGAGCTCCCGTTGTTACAGCCAATATCAACAAAAATGTCATCTGCTTTGATCTTGTACCTGCCAAAACCTTAGGAGCTCCAGCTCATCTGAATTATAGAGAAGACCAGGTTATCTACAAAATAAAAGGATCTTCAGAAACAGCCCTGTGCACCCCTGAAACACAGATTGAACGGCACCATTTGAATTTAGAAGAAGACCATGTTCGCATAGGAGGGTGTGTGAATTTCAAGGAAAATCCTTTGAAGATTTGTCTTCCTGTCAAAGAACATAATCTAAAAACTTACCTCATTCGAAACATTCGGCATGCCCTAAAAAAAGCAGGTATTTCTTTGAAGGGAACGATAAAGATCAAAACTTTTCCTGAAATAGAAAAAACTATTGCCACCCACGTGTCTCCTCCTGTTAAAGATCTTGTTACAGAAGGCATGAAGATGTCCGACAACACCATCATGCAGGCCCTATTCCTAACGATTGTGACCCACCAATCTCCTCCCATTCTCAAATGGGATAAGGCAGGCCTCATGATTCGGCATATCCTAGCAGATTATTTCAAAATGGATCTGTCCAAAATAGTTGTGGAAGACGGAAGTGGGGGGTCCAAGTTGAATCTCATTTCTCCCCATGTCCTTTCTGAACTTTTCTGGAAAGGCCTTCACGATGAGAAGTTCGGATCCATTTTTGCGAACTCTTTGTCCGTTGCAGGAGTTGATGGATCCCTAGAGCCCCGCTTAAAAGACCTCCCTCCCGGCATAAAGGTTAAGGGAAAGACGGGCGGACTCACCAACATTTCAACAATTGTTGGTCTTATTGAGAAAGATCTTCACCCTCGTTTTCTCTTTACCATCATGATGAATTCCTTTGCAGAGGCTAATTCTGTCTATACAAAACTCCAGGACAAAATCATTCGCATTTTGTCAGAAAGTTTATAGCGCCTTAATAATTTTCCAATAATTAAAGAGCTATTGACGAAAACCGAAATTAAGCGTAGTTAGTCCAACAGATCTATAAAAATGGAGAGGGCCATGAAATTTCTTAATCGATCAAGTCTGTTTTGCCTCCTTGTGGCTAGTTGTTTTAATACCTTTGGAGCTGCTTATTATTGTCCCGAATATTATTGTGATGGGCCAAGTTCTGGCAGAGGATTTTGGGTTTATCATCCCAACCCATACCCTTACGCCCCATGGGAAAACGATCCCATTCCAGGAAACCTAAAGAAAATCTGTAAAGAGGTCAGGCGGATAAATGATGATATTACCGCTACTGCAAAAGCTGTGGGACAAGAAGCAAATCGCACTGTAGAGCAATTAGAGCCCGTCGGTAAATCTATAGAGCGGGAAGTACGTCGCATGTCAAAAGATGTGGAGAAAGCGGCTCAAGACATAAGAGATTCTGGTGATGGACAAAAACTAAAAAAAGAACTCGGACGCCTCTTTGGAAAAAAGAAGTGAGAGTACTTTTATTTCCTAACGTCGAAACCCTCCCGTAGTTTTTTTCATAAAATAAGTGTATGATGAGAGGGTTAGGCATATGAATAGTAAGTTCCAAAATACACCTCCGTCCGTTTTTGCTTTCACGATGAAAGCCGTTGCTCCTCTCAAAGGGTGGGTAATTTGCCAAGGCATTGTGGCAATTCTATGGGCCATCGACCTATGCCTGTCCCCCTACCTATTAAAACTCATGGTCAACATTATCATGGATAATGATCGGCAGGCTGCCCTCCAACTGATCAAAACACCGGCTATTTTTTACGTTAGCTTAAGCCTCTTTGTTGTCATTCTCTTTCGATTTTATGACTGGGTCTATTTGAATCTAAAACCCGCCCTTAAAAGAATTGTGGGGCTCACTCTTATGAATCGCATGATGGAGCATTCCCATACACTCTATCAAAATCAATTCGCCGGAAATCTAGCCAACAAAGTCAGCGATGTCATGGGGGGGGTGAAGAGTCTTCATTTTATGATCTGGGACAAGTTTATTCCCTATGCCCTTGCGTTCCTTACAGCCCTTTATACAGTGGCTCAGGTCAACTTACATTTTTCTGTAGCGCTGGCCATTTGGATCGCTGTTTTTGTAGGAGGCGTCTTGCTCTCAATGCGCAAGGCCAATGCTTTAGCAGATACAGAGGCGGAGTCCAAATCTACTCTTATAGGCCACATTGTGGATATTCTTGGAAATATGATGAATGTTCGACTTTTTAATGGAAAATCCATTGAGGCAAAAAAATTAAAAACCGTTTGGCAAAAGTATTATTCTGCGGAGCAAACACGCCAATGGTTTTTTACAAAAATTCATGCCTTCCAGGGAGTTTCTTTTGTTATTTTTGAGGGAGCCTGCTTATGGTATCTTATTCAAGGATTTGGAGCCGGAACAATAACAGCTGGGGACTTTGCCCTCATCTTGGGTATTAACGTTTCCCTTGCCAACAATTTTTGGCATTTATCCCATGACTGTCGAGAGGCTTCAGAGTTTTACGGAAGCATTACCCAAGGACTCAGAGTCATTTACTCCCCCATTGAAATCCAAGACACTTCTGGTGCCACGCCTCTGGTTGTTAAGAAAGGGGAAATTGTATTCCAAGATGTTCAGTTTCACTATCCCGGATCTTCTGATATTTTTCAGAAGAAATCCGTCACCATAAAGCCTGGCCAAAAAGTGGGGCTCGTGGGATATTCAGGCAGTGGCAAGACCACGTTTGTGAACTTAATTTTACGCCTCTTTGAAGTTTCTTCTGGCCGAATTTTAATCGACAAACAAAACATCAAAGACGTGACGCTTGAATCTCTCCGTGATGCCATTGCCATGATCAGCCAAGAACCCTCTCTGTTTCATAGGACACTTCGGGAAAACATTGCTTATGGTCGCACGGATGCCTCCGATGAGGCTATAATAGAGGCTGCCAAACGGGCGTATGCCCATGGGTTCATTGATGCCCTTCCAGAGGGCTACAATATCATGGTGGGAGAGCGCGGCATTAAGCTTTCTGGGGGACAGCGTCAACGGATTTCCATTGCACGAGCTATTCTAAAAAATTCTCCCATTCTTATTTTGGATGAAGCTACAAGTCAGCTGGATTCAGTCACAGAAAATCATATCCAAGATAGTCTTTTGGAACTCATGAGAGACAAAACAACCCTGGTGATTGCTCATCGACTTTCTACGCTTCTTCACATGGACCGCATTCTTGTGTTCGATCAGGGAAAGATTGTGGAAGACGGTACCCACAAAGAGCTCCTTTCCAAAAAAGGCATGTACAAAACTCTTTGGAATGCCCAGGTGGGAGGATTCCTACCTGACCGTGATCCACAGGACGAGTAAAGTTTTAAAATTCACCTTCTCCCGATCTCCAATTTTTTGTAGCGATACACGTTATTTTAAGATAATCTAAAAGTAAGCATAATCTATAAAAAAAGTAGGGGAACGGTGGGGGCTTTAAGAGGGGTATTTTTCCTTTTTTTATTAACATGTACTCTTTTTAATACTACTTGGGCACTTGTAGTAAAGGGCATTTCCATTGAAAATACATCCAAAACTCCCATGGTGATGGTGCAGCTAAGTGAACCTTATGATTTAAAGCTAGAGCGCCCTGATGATGAAACAGTCCTTATAGATTTCCCCCCCGACACAGAGTGGGAAGTCGCTCCCTCAAATACAACCGGAAATCCGTCTGGAATTCGGGGATATAAGTTCGTCCCCTATCAAGATGGGTCTGGGGAGCTCATGATTAAGATAAATCCGCGGCTTTTAATTGATCAGTCGGGAACGGCTCCCAATGGGATTTTTGGGATTTCTTTCAGCAACATGGATAAGCTGGACACAAATGTTCTGAAAGTTAAAAAGTTTCACATCGGTCAAAAAGAGGGGATGACCCGGATCGTTTTGGAATTGAATCGATCTGGTAATTTTTCCGTCACAGAAAATCACGATGGCACAAAAATATTTGTAACCCCTTTGGAAAAAACGGACTGGCTTATCGCAAAGAATGTTCATCGATCCGCAACCCCCTCCTCTGACGTCCTCTATAAAGGATATAACTTAACGGAAAAAGAGAATCAAACGGGCATGGAAATTATGGTGGTTCCGGGCGCTAGAATTTTAAAAACAGCCTTAATTGACACTAAGACAACCTCTCCAAAGTTGGTCATTGATTTTGGGGTTAACCCCTTTACGCCCGATAAAGTTTTGCTGCAACAAAAGAAATGCCCCTTAAAAGTCGATGCGGATGAAGGGTTTGATCTCAAACCCAAAAAGAAGGTCCCAATCCCTTTTGAAACAGCCATTTTTCCAAACAAAGAATTGATCCAACGTTTTGATATTATTTCTCAAAGAGATGACACCATCATCCGCCTGGTCAGCCGTAAAAGAGTGGATGTAAAAGTAACAGAGAACTCCCACACAAATCAGATCATACTCCATTTGCCCAAAATAAATTGGACAGAAGTAAAGGTCCCAGAGGATAAAGGTGGTCTTATTAAAAATTTCCAACTTAATCAGGAAGACCCTCGATTTACAGATCTTATCCTAAACGTTGAAAAAGGAACCCATATTATCGGAAAAAATACATTCTCGGGACAAGGGGAATATCGATTCATCATGTACCTCAATGAAAATGAGGAAAAAACCCCTGACTGGTTGATTGAAGCTTCCGTAGCTAAGCTTTCTTACGCAGCCCGTGACAGGGAGCACGCAGAGGTCTCCCGCGTTGTCTATCAAGGTGGAATTAGCCCCTATATGAACATTGGCGATGGATTCTATATGGGCATTCAAGGAGATGTGGTCTCTGGAGAAAATTCTTCCCATACCAAATCTGGTACCAATTCAACCCAAGTTTCTGGAGGACATTTTGGAGGAGGCGCTCACGTTTTTGCAGGATACGGCGTTGCCATGAATAGGCTCTATACGGGAGGAGAGCTTGGTGTTGGGCTCTATGGGGTGGATGAAAAAGAATCCTATACCAACAATATCAATACCACCAATAGCAACTCCCAGGTCAGGAGATCCTGGAATGTGACGGGTCGTGTGGGGATTTATGCCTCCCCCACAAGTCTTTTGTATGGTCGTTTGGGAATCGCAAGCACAGCTTTCTCCTATAACGCCTCCCCCTCTGCCACGGATAATCCTATTTTTCCAGGGCAATATAAAAGAAATAATCAGACAGGGTTCATTTTAGGATTGGGCATGGAGTCTGCTCTAAATGATACCTTAACAGTGCGTCTGGGAGCCTCTCAAACAACTTATCAAACAACACACTACCTCAATGGCCCCAATTTCAAAAAAGATCGGATGATTTTGAATCAGTTAGACTTGGGGCTTGGGTATAAATTCTCTCCCATGTCAGGACCAGCGGCCGGGGACTTTTTTGAAGAAAGCGTTGGAACGGGACTCTACTTCGGAGGAGCTTTGGGAGCTTCCAGCATTTTAAATACTCGGTCCGTTCAGGGACTCTCAGGGGGCCACACCACTCGCTACAAAGGCCAAAGTCTTGATGCAGAGCCCGTGTGGGGTGCGTTTGCGGGATATAGTACCAATATGGGCCGGTTCTATATGGCTTCGGAAGCTGAGGTTTCTAGAACTCAAGCACACTACACGGAAAGCCTCTACACCAATGGAACCATGACACAGTCCTATACGGATAAACTAAACTGGATCTGGGCCATCACCGCACGCCCCGGGTATATCTTTAATCATGGTACCATCGCTTATGGTCGCTTTGGTGTCATGGGCGGTGACTTCTCTCATTCAGGCCAAATAAACGGGGCAAATCGTACCTTCACCACGGGCTCTAAGGTAAAGCAAAACGTCATCGGTGTTCGCATGGGCGGAGGGCTTGAAACATTCCTTTCGAAACAAGTCAGCTTGCGCGCAGATTATGTAGTGGACTACATGTCTCGGATCCAACTTAAGGATAAACAAGTCCCAAGTGCGGTTGAGAAAGTCACTCTACTCAACAATGAATTCAAGCTCGGTGTAGCCTATACGCTCGATCCTTGATATTCCACCGCTTTTCCTATAAAACTTGGAGAGTAATTTAAAGGAAAGTTTATGTCGTCTTTATCGTCCCCATTTTTAAAAGATCTCCAGGACCGAGGCCTCATCCATCAATGCACCAATATTGAGGCACTGGACCAGCTCACAACCACAACATCCATCCCTGTTTACATTGGATTTGATGCGACGGCCCCAAGCCTTCACGTAGGTAATCTCATGGGCATTATGATCTTACGGATCGCTCAACGACACGGCCACAAACCCATAGTCATCTTGGGTGGTGGCACCACTAAAATTGGCGACCCTACCTTCAAGGATACGTTGCGCCCTCTGTTGGATGAAACAGTGATTGCCCGAAATATCAATACCATCAAAGGGGTATTTTCCAAGTACCTCCATTTTGATAAGGCTCTCATGCTTAATAATGAGGAGTGGTTAAACAACTTAAATTACATGGACTTTCTGCGGGACTATGGCCGTCATTTTTCCGTGAACCGCATGCTCACTTTCGACAGTGTGAAGGCGCGGCTAGAGCGGGATCAGTCCTTTAGTTTCATTGAGCTCAACTATATGATCCTCCAGGCCTATGACTTTTTAGAGCTCCATCGGCGATACGGATGCATGCTTCAATGTGGTGGATCTGACCAATGGGGAAACATTGTGAATGGCATAGAGCTCACCCGGCGTGTCGCACAGAAAGAAGTCTTGGGTCTTACATCGCCCCTCCTTACAACCGCGAGCGGTGCCAAAATGGGGAAGACTGTCAGTGGGGCTGTGTGGCTCAACGCAGAAGATCTCTCTCCTTTTAACTACTGGCAATTCTGGCGCAATGTGGAAGATGCCGATGTTTTGAAATTTATGAAAATTTATACGGATTTACCCGTTGCAGAAATCGAATTACGCAAGAATGAAGATATCAACAAATTAAAAATCTTACTGGCCGATGAAGCCACAAAATTAGCTCATGGTGCAGGCGTGCTGGAAGGAATTCACGAGAGTGTGACGGGGATTTCAAATGCAGGTCTTCCGGTTACAGAGATTCCTAGCCAAGAGTTTGAGGGAGAAGGGATGTCTGTCATTTCCCTTCTGGTGCGGTCCGGACTTTGTTCCTCCAATGGGGATGCTCGACGACTGATTCGGGGGGGAGGATGTCTCCTCAATGGAGAAAAAATTATGGACGAAAATTTCTGTGTTCCAAAAAATATATTGGATAAAGAATACTCTCTCCGTCTCTCCAGTGGCAAGAAAAAACATGTGCTAATTCAGGCCATAAAAGATTAAAAAAAGAACGAGTTCTCAGCCCCATCATTGTTCCAGCCCAAACTTTTTTAAGTCAACTCCCTTAACCTTTAGAGGGATGTCATAAACCCCAACACGGAATTCAATTTTTGGCGTCCCACGTCTGTGAGGCCAAACCTTTTGTCTTCCAAATAAAAAAGACCTTCTTGTATAAGGGCATCCAGTTTTTTGGGATCCACAACCTCCCGTATGTCCCGTCCAATTTCAGACACAAACGCCCCCCGAGAAATACCTTCCCTCAGACGCAATCCCATCATGAGGAATTCCACCATTTTATCCTTATCAGAGAGTGCTTTTACCTCATGAGTTCCATTGCTCGTTTCTTCGACCTGTTTCATCCACAGCTCTGGAGATCGATGGCGGCGCACTGCACACTTGGCCCCACTCAAAGGGACCCGGCTGTGAGCCCCCGGACCCACGCCAATATAATCCTCGTACCGCCAGTAGGTAAGATTATGACGGGACTCTTGACCTAACATCGCATAGTTGGAAATCTCATAGGCTTCAAAATTATGATGGGCCATTTTTTCGTTGGTATACTCATAAAACAAAGCACTCTCTTCCTCCGAAGGCATCTTAAAGTCTCCCCGATGGTAGCTCAGATAAAAGGGTGTCCCCTCTTCAATGGTCAATTGATAGAGAGACAGATGGCCTTTTGCCAACTTAAGAGCATCCTCCAATTCTTTTTCCCATTCGGACAAGGTTTGAGTGGGACGGGCATAAATCAGATCAAAGGAGAATCGATCAAAATATTGAGAGGCCCAATCTAGAGCCTGATAGGACTCTGAAAGAGAATGTTTGCGACCTAAGAAGGCCAGGTCTTTTTGATTAAGGGCTTGGATCCCGAGAGAGACCCGGTTAATGCCAGCCATTGCCAAATCTTTAAACTTAGTGGCTTCAGCCGAATTGGGGTTAGCCTCTAGGGTAATTTCTACCCCCGGATCCACGCCCCACAAAGAATCTACTTCTTGGATGATTTTTTCCACAGTTCGGGGTGCCATCAGAGAGGGTGTCCCCCCCCCAAAGAAAATGCTGGTGACTTTTTTGTCTGTGATGGAATTCTTGAAAGATCTTAAGTCTTGAAGAAGAGCTTTTTGCCACCGCTCTTCCTCGATGGATTCCCGCACGTGGCTATTAAAATCACAATAGGGGCATTTGGATATACAAAAGGGCCAATGAACATAGACCCCAAACGTGTTATTGCTCAATACAGTCCCCAACAAATTTTAGGAAGGCCTGTCTCCGATGACTGATGCGTTGTTTTTCTTCTAGGGTCATTTCTCCAAAAGTTTTTCTGTATCCCAAGGGCATAAACATGGGGTCAAAACCCATGTTGTTTGTCCCTCGAATGGGCCAGACGAGTTCGCCATCCACTTTTTCCTCAAAAGTTCGCACCTCTCCCTCGGGGGAGCTCAGAGCCAGGCAACATACAAAGCTGGCTCGGCGATCAGGATGCCCTTCCATCCGGGCAAGCTCATCTTCAATTTTTTTCATGGCATGGACATAATCTTTTTTAGGACCCGCCCATCTAGCTGTAAAGACGCCCGGCTGCCCCCCAAGAGCCCGCACGGAGAGTCCGGAATCGTCCGCAAGAGCAGGGAGCTTTGTGGCCTCGGCGCAGGCTCTTGCTTTCAAGGTAGCGTTATCGACAAAACTGGAACCAGTTTCTTCCGTTTCCTTAAGACCAAGCTCTGCAAGAGTAACCGCTTTGATATCATACGGCGCCAAGAGGTCTTTCAACTCCTTGATTTTTTCCAAGTTGGAGGTAGCGAGAACGATCTTCTGCCCCCGGGATAACTTTAACGTCATTTTTTATGCATAAGCACTTTAAGTTGTGCCGTCCCTATTTCTTTGGTCCCTATGCGGGCCAGTTTTAATAATTGAATAAATTCTTCCTCTTGAAAAGGTTTTTGTTCGGCTGTGGCCTGAATTTCAATAAGATCCCCTTTGCCTGTTAAGACAAAGTTGGCGTCAACTTCTGCCAAACTGTCTTCTGCATAGTCCAGATCTAAAACCAATGTTCCTTGATAAATACCACAAGAAACGGCGGCAACTGAATCTGTAAGAGGCAACTCAGGTAGAATTTTTCTCTCTACCAAACTTTTTAGCGCCATATTTAAGGCCACATAGGCACCGGAAATGGAAGCCGTTCTGGTGCCTCCGTCTGCCTGTAAAACGTCACAATCTATCTTGATTTGCCGTTCTCCCAAGGCCCTCAGGTCCATCACGGCCCGGAGGGATCTGCCAATGAGTCTTTGGATTTCATGGGTGCGGCCCACTTGTTTGCCTCGGGCGGCCTCTCGATCCATGCGATCTTTGGTAGAGCGGGGTAACATACCATATTCCGCCGTGACCCATCCGCTGCCCGTATTTTTTAAAAAGGAAGGAACGCGTTCGTCCACGGTGGCCGTACACAATACATGAGTGTCTCCCAACTTGATGAGGCATGACCCCTCTGCGTACTTAGAAACATTGGTTTCTAAAGAGAGAGTCCTTATTTTATCTAACTTCCTGCCAGAAGGTCTTTCCATAATGATGAAGCCTTTTTATAAATTATGAGAATCTTGATTAGAAGTACTTTAGCTACACTCGAAATGAATGTAAAGTAGGTGCTGAGTTGAAAGTTAAGGGAAAAATATGAAAAAAATATTAGGAATGTTCTGTGTTTTAGGAACCCTTCATGGAGCAACGGTCTTTGACTCCGTGATTCCGGAGGAGGCCAGAAGCGCTCCTACATTCAAAGTGTTTGTAGAGAAAGGCGGTGCTTGGGCGGTTCTTGAACGGGCGAATCTTATTCAGGAATTATGTCCTAATAATAATGACAGATATGAATTCACCCGGTCATTTTACCAATTTGTCTATGAAGATTTAGATAAAGCCGTTCCCTGGCTTCCTTATCGTAGACCTTTGAGCACCCCTCTAAAGAATCTAAACGATGGGATTTTATATACATTAGTTCCTTTTATGAAGGATTGCAGGCCGACACCCTGCATATCGGATATTTCCTGCCGACTTCGAGACTGGATCCCTTCCCCGAATCTCTTGGAAATGTTACCAGCCCTTCAAAGAAAGACGCTATATCCTTGGAGAATCACGGTGCCTCCCTGTCTACAAGGCCCCCTTGAAAAGGCAATGCAGGAAAACCCAAATGCAAATGAATGGGATTTATTGACAAAAACACGTTTGCTCAAGATAGAATAAAATTATGGAACCCTTAAACGCGCGCTCTTTGGAAATTTTACGGCACATCGTTGAGGCCTATGTGGAAACAGGAGAGCCCATTGGCTCGCTGACCGTCGCCCATCGCCTGGACATGAGCCTCTCTTCTGCCACCATTCGCAACATTATGGCGCGCCTTGAAGAGATGGGACTATTGTATTCTCCTCACACGTCAGCGGGCCGGTTGCCCACGGAAGCGGGTCTCCGATTTTTTGTACAAGGGTTCTTGGAGACGCGGGAACTCTCCCTTGAGGAGAAAAGGAAAATTGAGGGCCAGTGTTCAACCCAGGGGCTGGACGTAAATAGCCTATTAAACCAAGCCAGTACTATTTTATCAGGACTTTCTTCCTGTGCGGGGATTGTGATTGCGCCCAAAGATGAAGCCATCCTCAAGCATATTGAGTTCATCCCCTTGGACCCTGGCAAGGCCCTGGTGATTATGGTATCAAAGGAAGGTACTGTTGAAAATCGTATCATTGAAATCCCCATGGGAATTCCCCCCTCTTCCTTAATCGAGGCTGGAAATTATCTGAACGCCCATCTGGCGGGAAAAACTTTGGAAGAAGCAAAGAATAGGATCGCTCTCGAACTTTCTTCTCATCGGGCGCGTCTTGATGAGGTAGCGCAGCACATTGTTAAAGCAGGTCTTGGAGTTTGGTCCGGGTCCACCAAAGATCCCTCCCTCATTATTCAAGGGCAATCCAACCTTTTGAAAAAGGTAGAGCATATGGAGGATTTGAATGCCATCAAGAATATTTTCTCTCTCCTGGACCGAAAAGAAGTCTTGATAAATTTACTCGACGGCGTTATGAAAGGAGATGGAATACAGATCTTCATTGGCGCTGAAAATGAATGGTTTCAGCATGTGGGGTGTTCCCTTGTCTTATCCCCTTACGAAAATTCCAATGGGAAAATCGTAGGGGCTATCGGAATCATCGGGCCCACCCGCATTAACTATGGTCATATTATTCCCGTGGTAGATTACACCGCAAAAATTGTAAGCCGTTTAATAAAGTAAGAGAAGAAAATGGAAAAAGAACCAGAACAGCCAGAAAATACAGAAAGTGAACCGAGTCCGGAAGGAAAGTCTGAAGTTCAAGAGTTAGATCAAATTAAAGATCAGCTGCTTCGCACCATGGCAGAGCTGGATAATACTCAGAAGAGATCTTTGAAGGAACGGGATGAGGCAAAAAAATATGCCATCAGCAATTTCGCCCGGGATTTACTGAATATCCGGGATACGCTGGACCGGGCCCTTGACAGCATTCCTGAAGAGGACCGAAAAAAAGATGGTCTTTTAAAGACCATTTTTGACGGAGTTTCCTTAACGCGAGATGAGTTGCTGAAGGTTTTTACCCACTATCATATTGCGGCCATCAACCCCGTGGGGGAGAAGTTTGACCACAATTATCACCAAGCAGTTTTAGAGGTGGAGTCCCCAGATCACACCGCAGGCACCATTGTTTCTGTTTTACAAACAGGATACAAGATTCAGGATCGCTTGCTGCGCCCCGCCATGGTGAGTGTGGCGAAGTAGGGGTTATCCTCTAAAATTCTTATAGACCTCTTTACGATGTTTTATCATCACGATAAGAACTGTATGGGTTTTAGGTTCTATCCGAAAAACCACCCGATAGTCTCCCACCCTTAACCTTCGATGGCCCTTGAAGCTATACCTCAAAGGTTTTCCAAATCCTAGGGGATCAATTATAAGACGTTCTTCTATGGATTTTTTGATAGTTTCCCGGATAGGCGCGGATAAGGTTTTGATATCTTCTTTTACAACGGAAGGGAGATATTCAATTTCGTAGGGCTTATTTCCAGGCGTCATCGTGTTTGATTCGGGGTCCTTTTTCGTTTTCTCTTACCTCTGCGAAAGCTGAGAGTACCATATCTTCCCGACGATCTAAAGCCTCCAAGACAAGTTCTTTCGCGAGCCCTGAGACAGATTTATGCTCTTGATCCGCTAAATGCGAAAGCAAGCGAGCTGTTGCTTGTTCAAATGTGATATTTATGCGCGGATTTTTGGTAGCCATCTGGAGTCTCCTTCAAGTTTGCTGACTTCCAAAGTGTAACACTTTTACATCACCGTGTCAACTTCGCGAAGAAATTGCTATTTCTCCTTAACCGCCCTATAATCTGCCTACTTATTCAAAGGAACTCTAATGCGTTACAACTCCGTCTTTGCCTTTTTCTGGTACCATATTAAACCCTATAAATGGTTTTATGCGGCCATGATGGTGGCCCCAGTGATATCAGCTTTTTATCCTTTTTGGTATAACTATGCACTCAAGCTTTTTCTAGACGCGATGACTCAAGATAGCACTTTGACCTATCAAAGCATGATTTTCCCTATCGTCGTTTTTCTGTCAGCCCAATTAGCCATAGAGTTGATTTGGCGTATAAGCAATGCTATGGGATGGAAATCAGAGCCTTACGTAAGGCAAGCCATTTTATCAAAGTCCTATAATTACATACAACATCATTCCTATTCCTTTTTTCAGAATAATTTTACAGGTGCCCTCAGCAGCAAAGTAAAAGGACTCCTGGATGGATATGATAAATTCTTTAAAGAAGTTCACCATGGGCTTTTCATAAAGGTTTTAGCTACCACAGTTAACTTTGGGGCTCTTGTTTTTATAAATACTGGCCTTGGTCTGTGTGTCATTCTCTGGAGCCTGATCTACATCCCTGTCATATATAAACTTTCTAAAAGATTAAATGAACTCTCCTTTGAAGAAACGGAAAGCGGTCATGCTGTCATTGGACAAATTTCTGACAAGATAATGAATATTATTTCTCTGTTCTCTTTTTCTTCTCGAAAAAGAGAACTTCAAAACCTAGATGAAGGGATGTCTCGCGATTTTATTCCGAAACAGATAAAGGTTTATAAATACGATTTTAAGTTCGCTCTTATAGCTGGTCTCCTATATCTTGCCTTGTTTGCCTTCGTTCTATTTTATACCGTCCACTTAAGGATGAAAGGAGCAATCTCTGTTGGAGATTTTGCCTTTATTTTTGGAATATTTCTTATTGTAGCCCAAGACATTTGGGATGCCACCTGCTCCTTGCAAGAATTTTCTCGAGCCATGGGCGATTGCAAAAGCGCCCTTTCTATTCTTAATTTTCCCCATGAAAATCTAGATGTGCCGGGGGCCCTCCCCATTGAAATCAAGTCTCCTAAGATCGAGTTTAAAAACTTCAGTTTCACTTACAAAGGCGGTGAGGAGATTTTCAAAAACCTGAATCTTACTATTAAGCCCGGTGAGAATGTTGGGTTGGTGGGAGAATCGGGCGCCGGAAAATCTTCTCTCATCAATCTGCTGTTGCGGTACTTTGAGAGCCAGAAGGGAGACATCCTCATTGATGGACAGAATATCAACACCGTAACCCAGAATTCCTTGCGGGAAAACATTGCAGTGATTCCTCAAGACACCATGCTGTTCCACCGGACTCTTATGGAGAATATCCAATATGGAAATCCTAATGCCACAGAAGCCCAAGTTATTTCCGCCTGTAAGAAAGCTCATATTCATGACTTCATCATGGGACTCCCAGAAAAGTACAATGCCTATGTGGGGGAGCGGGGTCTTAAACTTTCGGGAGGACAACGACAACGCATTGCCATCGCGCGGGCTATCTTAAAACATGCCCCCATCCTGATTTTGGATGAGGCCACATCGGCTCTCGATAGTCAGACAGAGAAATATATTCAGGAAGGCCTCAGCTTCTTTTTGAAAGACAAAAAGAATACAGTTATCGCCATCGCCCACCGTCTTTCTACCCTCAAACATATGGATCGCATCATTGTGTTGGATAAAGGAAAAGTGGTGGAAGAAGGCACCCATGACGAACTGATTCGCAATAAGAAAAGTTTGTATAGTAAGCTGTGGAAACTGCAGGAGATTTAGGGGTAATTTTGAAAAAAAGGGAGCGACACAAACCCGTGCCACTCCCTCTCTCATTAAGACTACTCTGTGATCACATGGAAGTCGTCAAAAACCCAAGAAGGGGCACACTTGACTGCCAAAATCAGCTGGCCGTTATCTTTAGAGTTTGTCACGGTGTGGGGCGCATGCGTTGGAATATTCACATAGGTCCCGGGACTCACGTCAAGGATTTCATCCCCCCGCCGCACAGTTCCTTTACCCTGAAAAATGAAATAATCCTCAATCCCAATTTTATGCTGGTGAAGGGGAGACACCGCTCCTGGATCAAAGAAAGCAATGGCCCAACTGCGGGCCGGGTTTCCATCCGTTGCAAGTCCTTGGAACTCCTCAACGCTTTCCCCGTTGTTTGCGAACACTTTTCCTGTTCCGATTGCGAAAGAAAGTTTTTCATCACCCTGGGTGATAGATACAGTATTCCCGTTTGCGACGATTCTTGTTTTTGCCGAGTCATTGAAAGTGAAATCGCTGCTCTCAAGGACAGCCAGGGAACTCCCGGTCCATGCGGACGCAATAATGGCCATAGAAAATAGTTTTTTTATCATAATCAGGTCTCCTTTTTGTTAGAATATAGGCTTGCAATATAGCCCTTCCCATATAAAAATCAAGCGTGGGATCAAGCTCGTATGGGGTTGTTCTCTGAAAATTTTACGCAATCTCTTTTAACAAATTATGGGCACAGAGATCTTCGGCCAGGGAGGAGTTTAGTTTACATTCTACCTCCAGAAGAAGGATGTGCTCAATGGCTTTTTGGAGGGCCGCAGGAGACCACAGTTTTAGATGCCGTTGAAGTTGGGGTTTCTCTGTAAAAAAGACCGCAGGCCGAATGCTCCGCATCACGATGTCTAAAGACTTTCCACTATTCAAAAGCGTGTGGGCTTCATGGAGACGTACCAAATACATATTGAGCGCCCGGAGAATACCTATAGGGGTCCCCTCCTCCGTCAGCTGAAGTTTGAAATGCTTCGAGAAAGCCCCTGGATTACGATCTAAAAATGCAGTCGTTAGCGTATCTGATCCCGAAGAAATAAGACCCGACAATCCCAGCCGCACATCTTTCTCTTCAATGATTTCTCGGGGTCCCACATACAGAATCAGCTTTTCCAATTCTGGTTTTACCATGAACAGGTTATCCTGGAAAAGATGGGCCAGATTTTCTAGAAGAGGGGGTGAGATTTTCTTTTTGTGTGCCGATAGAATCGTCTGAATCTGGAGCTCCACTTCTTTTGTGGAAAGAGCATAGCAAGCCATGGCCACCAGATCTTCATGCTCCTCATAAAGTTTTCGGAGCTTTGAGGTGGGCTTTAAATAAGTAACACTTCTGACAATAAAGGGACACGGAGGCGTAGTGTTCTCCAAAAGATTTTTCAGAAAAGGAACCAACTTGTCCGTAGCATTTTTAATGAGCACCAGAGGAGGGCCGGAGAACAAATCAGGGGTTGATAAGATGTCCGCCAGGATAACTTTTTCCTGAAGAATGTCTTCCTCATAAATTTGGTGAACAGAGGTCTTTTGGGCCAAAGGAGCCGTGCTCAGAAAAAGCTGTATTTTTGAATCCGTAAGAGCTTCTTCTTCCCCATAAAAGAGGATCGAAAGAAAAGAAGGTTTTGGTTTTTGACAAAAACGGGAGAACTCTTGCGACGAGAGCTTCACCTTAATTCACCTCTTTATGGTACGTAAAGAAGGTCGCCAACTGGCTTTTAATGTTTTGAGCCACCTCATCCAAGAGACGATTCTTAGCATTTTGCTCTGACACGAGATTCGAATAGGGAGAGGTCATCAAGGTATTATAATCAGCCGTCACAATTTCTGTACCTCGATACAGAACTTTCCCCGTGCGCAACTGAATCAAATCAAAAGATGCATTCAAAATAACCTGGGTCCGGCTGGTGGAGGAATCCTTCGTGAGGGAAAGTTCTTTTTTGCTGTAATCCATGGAGACTTTTAGCTCATATACCGGCACATCTGGCGCACCATAGGGGGTCAAACGCGTTAGCAACTCATTCCTCAAAAGCTGCCCCTGTCTATTAGGAATAATGGCTATTTTAATTCGAGAGAGCTGACCTAAGGTCTCCTCATTACCCTTCTGATAAAGGGGGCGGAATCCGCATCCAGCCAAAAGGCCCAGAGCACAAAAAACAAAAAAGAAATATCTAAACCGCAACAATGTTAATGATCCTCTCCGGCACCACAATAACCTTTTTAATATTTTTGTCCACTAAAGCAAGCTTTACAGTCTCTAACTCAAAAGCTAGGGACTTGATTTCCTCTTCTTCCATGCCCTTGGATACCTCTAAGGTTCCCCTCAATTTTCCATTGACCTGAACCGCCAGAACCATAAGAGAATCTTGGGCCAACTCCTTATCGCCTTCTGGCCAGGGAGCATCCACCACAAGTCCTGTTTTTTTGAAAATAGAATGCCAGATCTCTTCTGCCAAATGGGGAGTAATGGGCGCAATTAATTGCACAAGAATTTCAAAAGACCACCGAAGAGCCCACAGCAAAGACGCGTCAGATTTTTGGTCTGGAACTAGGCCTTCTAAAAAATTCGAAAGCTCTCGGATATGGGCAATGGCTTTGTTAAAATGATACCGTTCGATATTTTGAGAAACGGCCAAAATAGTTTTGTGGGTTAATTTTTCCACCTCTTGGGCCTTCTCAGAAAGTCTTTCTGGTTTTTTAGGCAGAAACTCAGCCACATCCTGAGCTAAGCTCCAAAGACGGTTCACATATCTCCAAGCCCCGTGAAGACCCGCTTCGGACCAATCAAAGTCTCTCTCAGGAGGAGAATCAGACAAGATAAATAACCGTGCCGTATCAACACCGTATTCTTGGATAATGGCGTCAGGATCCACAATATTATTTTTGGACTTACTCATTTTTTCAGAAGGACCCACGGTAACGGGACTCCCCTTTGTCGTGAAGGCCTTTCCCTGCTTAAAGATGATATCTTCTGGATATAAAAGATTTCCCTCTGAATCTTTATAAGTTTCATGGCATACCATGCCCTGAGTCAACAGCCCCTCGAAGGGTTCCTTTAGGTTAAGATATCCACATTTCTTCAATGCTCTCATAAAGAATCGAGAGTAAAGTAGGTGCAAAACCGCATGTTCTACGCCGCCGATGTACTGATCCACAGGCATCCAGGATTCGGTCACTTCCTTATCAAAAGGCGTCTTCGCCTTTGGTGAACAGTACCTCAAGAAGTACCAAGAGGAATCAAAGAAGGTGTCCAGGGTGTCCGTTTCCCGACGGGCAAGTTTTCCGCAGGAAGGGCAATCCACCTGCTTCCAGGTGGGATGATGTTCTAGGGGATTTCCTGGCTTATCAAAAGAAACATCCTCTGGTAAAACAACAGGGAGATCTTTTTCGGGAACAGGCACCACTCCACAAAAATCACAGTAGATGATGGGAATGGGGCAGCCCCAATACCGTTGGCGCGACACCCCCCAGTCCTTCAATCGGAACTGGGTTACGGGACTACCCAAGTGGAGCTCTTCCAGTTTTTGGATGGCTGATTTTTTGGCCTCATGGACCGTAAGTCCATCTAAAAAGCCTGAATTGATGAGGTACCCCTCCCCCTCATAAGGCTCTTTTGAAATATCCGGAAGACTGCCGTTGGGAAGGGAGAGTACGGGAATAATAAGCAAATCATATTTTTTGGCGAACTCATAATCCCGTTGATCGTGGGCCGGACATCCATATATGGCACCGGTTCCATAATCCATCAAAACATAGTTGGCCACATAAAGGGGTATCAATCGATCTGGCTCAAAGGGACACCGAACCTTAAGCCCTGTAAACACTCCTGCTTTCTCCGCCGTATCGATGGCCTTTTGGCTGGTCCCAAGAGCCTGGCATTCCAAAATAAATTTTTTGAGTGCAGGGTTCGATTCCGATAATTCTTTAGAGAAAGGGTGGTCAGGGGCAAGAACACAAAAAGAAGCCCCAAATAAAGTATCAGGCCGTGTGGTGAACACTCGGATTTTTTCCGAACGACCTTCAATAGGAAAATCCACATGGGCCCCTACGGATTTACCAATCCATTTTTCCTGCATAGTTCGAACCTTGTCCGGCCATCTTTTAAGACCTTCCAATGAGGCCAAAAGATCTTCAGAAAAATCTGTTATTTTTAGGAACCATTGGGACAAGCGCTTTCGCGTAACCGTAGCCCCCGAACGCCATCCCTTTCCATCAATAACCTGTTCATTGGCAAGAACCGTTTGCTCCACAGGATCCCAATTCACCACCCCTTCTTTGCGGTAGGCCAGATCATGCTTCAAAAAATCTAAAAAGATTTTCTGTTGATGTTTGTAATAGCTTGGATCACAAGTGGCAATTTCTCGGGTCCAATCATAACTGATACCCAAAGACTTGATTTGTGCTTTCATGGAAGCAATATTCTGATGTGTCCACACAGCAGGATGCATCTTGTTTTTTATGGCAGCATTTTCTGCGGGCAATCCAAAAGCATCCCATCCAAAAGGATGGAGGACATTGTATCCCATGGCGCGCTTATATCGAGCCACCACGTCTCCTAGGGCGTAGTTGCGCACATGACCCATGTGAAGACGGCCGGAAGGATAGGGGAGCATTTCAAGGATATAGCATTTTTTGGGAGCATCGTCGTTGGCAAGAAAAGAGCCCTTTTCCTCCCAGATGCCCTGCCATTTGGGTTCCGTTTCTCTAAAATTATAGGGAGTACCCATAAGATCTTATCTTTCTTCCGTCAACCGGATCTTTCGAGCCCCCGCCAAAATGGTTTCCTCAAATCGGGCGATTGTTTTTGGATCCACCGCCTGTTCAACCCACTGGTTTTTAGCGTCCTTCTTTTGACGGAAAATGGAAACACGTAAAGCGTCGGACCTTAGTTCCCGGCCTAAAATCACCACTTCTATTTTTAAGCGTTCTTTGGGTGTTTCAATGGGAGACCACCATTCTGTAATAACGGTTCCGCCAAAAGGATCCGTGGATTGTTTCGGCATAAAAGCCAAAGCATCAAGAGTTGATTTCCACAAGTAACTGTTTATCCCAATGGATGATTCTGCTTTTTTGGGTGCCGTTGTGAAAAGAGGCTCATCAAAAATGGTTCCTCCCATTTTCTCATTTCTTCTCTCTCGAGGGGTCTGGGGAACTGCCGGCTTTTGTTTGTCTTTTTTATGTTTCGGCTCGGATGCACAGGACGCTAATAAGGCCAGCATACACAGCTGTAAAAAAACTTTTAATTTCATCGAACAACCTTCCTTTTGAAAACTGCCTAAACTATACACTTTTTAGCCAAATCTTCAACTATCAATCACGTCAGGCTTTTTAGAGGCCAACGAGGACGAGGATCAAAGTCCAAAGAGTGGGTTTTTCCAAGACGTAAGTATTCAATTCCAGCCCAGGCGA
The DNA here is from genome assembly GCA_903912365.1 of uncultured Alphaproteobacteria bacterium. Taxonomy (GTDB): domain Bacteria; phylum Pseudomonadota; class Alphaproteobacteria; order UBA7879; family UBA5542; genus CAIWGV01. The sequence goes on along the minus strand of CAIWGV010000025.1, from coordinate 6,201 downwards.
TCATGGCCCCATTGTCTGTACACAGAGCTGGATTGGGCACAAGAACCGTGAGGCCTTTTTGCGTAAGAGCCTCTTCCAAGTGTCCGCGGATATACTGGTTCGCCGCCACCCCTCCTGCCATGACAAATCGTTTTAGATCAGGATATGCCTCAACGGCCTGCAAAGACCGTGTCACTAAAATTTCCGTCACCGTTTTTTGAAAAGAGGCGGCCATGTCATACCGATCTTGATCTGTGAGAACAGGGATTTTTTCCACCTCATGCCGCACAGCCGTCTTAAGCCCCGAGAATGAAAAGTTTAAAGTCTTTTGGGTCAGCATGGGGCGCGGTAGCTTAAAGCGATAGGGATCTCCTAGACGGGCCGCCTTTTCAATCTCAGGTCCCCCTGGGTAGGGAAGTCCCAGAAGCCGTGCCACCTTGTCAAAACTTTCTCCCACCGCATCGTCCAATGCGGTTCCCAACTCCGTATAGCTTGCCACCCCATTGACCCTCAAAAGCTGACAGTGCCCTCCAGAAACCAGGAGGAGCAGATAGGGGAATTCCACTTTATGGGTGAGGCGCGCTGTTAAAGCATGGGCTTCCAAGTGATTAATGGCAATAAAAGGTTTGTGAGAAAAAGCAGCCATGGCCTTTGCCATCATAGAGCCTACAATGACACCTCCAATGAGTCCTGGGCCACAGGTAGCTGCAATGCCATCCACCTGATCCAAGGAAACTCCCCCTGTCTCTAGGGCTTGGCGAATCATGAGGGGCAAATAGGTCAAGTGAGCCCGCGCCCCCACCTCCGGCACCACCCCTCCAAAGGACTGATGGGTTGCAATTTGGGAAAATAGAATGTTGGACAAGATCTCTCCTTCCTCTGTCACAAGGGCAGCGGCAGTCTCATCACAGCTCGTTTCTATTCCAAGGACAATCATAGATCTGTCTAACTATTAGGTAGGTATGGACAAAATTACGTCTGTCTTTTATAACTCACCCATGCCTTTCATGAAAGAACAAAAAGTAAAACTACTGTTGGGGAGTCTCTCTTTTGGGGTGGTGATCTTTTATCTGTTTCTATTTTCCCATGTCCCTTTATTACAGCCAGACTCTCTGAGCTACATCTCTTTTTCCCCCACGCGCCCTATTGGATATCCACTTTTTTTGTGGATTGTAGAAGCCTTAACAGGATCCCACAGAGTTGTTCCTTTTCTTCAATTATTCTTTTATGTGGGAGCTTCTTTCTATTGTGCCATGAATTTTTATGCTCTCTCTCGATCCCTTATTTTAACCACGGGATTGCTCTTGGGAATCCTTGTTAACATTCAATTCATTCGATTGGCTTTTTCCATTCTAACGGACTCTGTGGGCGGGGGACTTCTCCTTTTATTTTTAGGAATGATTTTTTCTTTTAGTTCTCATCCTCGCCTCAAAACCCTTTATGGGATATGGGGTATCATCGGGGTTGCCTGTCTAATCCGACCGGTTTTTTATTGTTTGATTGGAGTATTACCCGTCCTTTATTTTTTCAAATGGGATTTTCTCAGAGGGCCCATTCTGAAAACTATTTTGGGACCTCTGAGTGTTCTTTTGGTGCTTCTGGTTTTTGGAAGTTTTGGGCAATATATAAACCACGGATTTTTCAGGGGAGAATCTTTTTTGGGAAACAACCTTATTGGGAAAGTGGGATTAATTGGAGACCCCTCTATTCCCTCAAAGCACCCCTCCGTCATGCATGCCTTTGGAAAAAAATCTCAAGAGATTCGGCAGATTTTAGACACAGCCCCGTCCCTTCGTCTTCGATATCTCCTGTCAGCCCCCTATTACGATACGGTAAGATTTTCCATTGCACCCCCTCTTTTTCCCCCTTTAAAATCAACGGATGCCGTGGATTCTTTTTCAAAAGAATTGGCTTTAGAAGTGATCAAGGGAAAGCCTTTTGAATACGCCCAAGATGTTTTCATGAACTACATGGCTCTTTGGCAGATGTGGGATTTCTACTCCTTCACCGAAGGAAAAGAATTTCAAATTCTTTTGAAAACCCTCTCAACGGAACAAACCCTCAATGCCATGTATGTTCCCTATTCTATCCGAGCAGAAGCCAATGGGAAATTTGGATTTTCTGCCGTCGCTCTTACCCTACGTTGTGCTTTAGCTGTGGCCTTTGTTTTATCTTTTCTGTTTCCTTTCACAGCCTTTTTCCTGTGGGCCAAGGGAAAATCCTTGTCTCCTCTGATCCTAAGCGGCACCTTAGTATCCCTTACCATCCAGGGAGGATGTCTGCTTACCGCCCTTCTTCAAGCAGGAATCGCGCGATATGCCTTGCTTTTTTGGCCTTGCGTAATCATTCTGCTCGCGCTATTCTTAAAACTAATCTTAGGCAACCTTAAATTCAGATGAAAAATTCTCATATCGCTATTTTAATCCCTTGTTTTAACGAAGAGTTAACCATTTCCAAGGTTATAAAATCCTTTCACAAGGTTTTTCCAAGAGCATCTGTCTACGTGTACGATAACAATTCCACAGATCAAACGGTAGCTGTTGCCCGGAAAGCAGGCGCCATGGTAGGGCAAGAATCTTATCAGGGGAAAGGACATGTGGTGCGTCGCATGTTCCGGGACATTGATGCGGATGTTTATATCATGGTGGATGGAGATAATACCTATAAGGCGGCTGACGCCCCTAAGATGGTAAATCTACTGATCACGGAAAAACTGGATATGGTGGTGGCCACGCGCCAGGCAGAAAAAGGCGCTTACCCCATGGGGCATGGCTTTGGAAATAAGATGTTTAACTTTATCTTAAAGTGCATCTTTAAAAGCCACTTCAAAGATATTTTTTCCGGATACCGGGTTTTTTCCAATAAGTTTGTTAAATCATTCCCGGCCTTAACCACAGGCTTTGATATTGAAACAGAGCTGAGTATTCACGCTCTTGATATGAAATTACCGGTAGCTGAAATGGGGAGTGTTTATGGAGAACGGCCAGAGGGATCCCAAAGTAAGCTTAACACCTATCAGGATGGTATTCGTATCCTCTGGAGAATTTTTATCCTTTTCAAGGAAGTGCGTCCTTTTGTTTTTTTTGGACTTGCGGCTTTGGTATCTGCCCTTCTTGCTGGATATTTAGGATATCCTGTCTTTGAAACCTACCTCAAAACAGGTCTTGTTCCGCGCCTCCCAACGGCCGTTTTAGCTGCCAGCCTTGTGATTATTTCTTTCCTTAGTTTAACTTGTGGGTTAATATTGGAGAGTTTAAATCAATCAAGAAGAGAGTTTAAGAGACTGGTTTACTTAAATGTTAAATAAAAAATTTCTCGGTGTAATACTTCTTATTACATCTTTTGTTCATATCACACTTGCAAATTACAGCACAGAGTATGCCTCAACCTTGGCATTAAAAGACGGAACCGTTGTCAATTTAGTGCCTGTCACGGATACCCCTAACGATCTGAAGTCCATGAAGAAGATCCTGCAGGACCCTGATACGGCAAGCACCATGCGGGATCTTAAACCTTGGCCAGATAATATAGTATCCAGCACTTATGCCTATTATGTGGCCAGCTGGAAGATCTTCGATGATTTGATCAAAATGGGCGAGAAACCAACGAGCGTTGCCCTTGGGTTTTTGGTTTATAATCAGAAAAAAGAGGTTTTGGGATTGGGGGGTCTGCAGCGCTCCACCCGAGATAACGATTATGCAGAAGTTTTCTTTTGTATTCTCCCCCCCTATCGTAAAAAAGGATTGGGGACCGCCATGTGCCAACACTTTATGAATTTTTATAAAAAATATTATAAAAATAGAACATTGGAGGCCATCGTACTACCCACTAATGTGCCCTCCAAGGCATTGCTCAAAAAAATGGGATTCAAACCTTTATTCGACAAGGGAGGCGCCCCCATCACCAAGACCTTTGAGTCCTACGGAGATGTTGTTTATCAGGTTTACCGCTATACACCGGCTTTTTCTTAGTAAAATTGGTCATGAAGCTCTGTTTCCTGTATAGTGAGTATATGATTAAATTCTTACGCGCCTTTGTTGTTTTTCTTTTTGTTTCTTGCTTGCCGGCCTCTGGAAACATTACCCCGGGAAGTGTTATTCGCGATGCAGAAATTGAGGATATCTTACGGGGCTATTTGAATCCCCTCTTTAGGCAAGCAGGCCTCAACCCAAAAGACCTTCGATTGATTATCATGGCAACGCCAGAGGTCAATGCCGCCGCTACCTTTAACCATACCATCATTGTAAATACAGGATTTATTCTAACCACGACGGGCCCGGACGAAGTGGCCGGCGTTTTTGCCCATGAGGTCGGGCACCTTGCGGAACGTCACATCGTACAAAAAATTGATGCTGCTCAAAACTCTCAAATAAAGGGGATGTTGGCCGCAGCGGCTGGCATCGCTTTAGGTGTTTTTTCTGGGCGTCCCGATGTGGGTGCCGCCGTTGCCATGGGAGGTAATATTTCCAGCGCCTACTCTTTCTTAAGCCACTCAAGAATGGAAGAGACTGCCGCAGATTTGGCAGCGGTTCGATATTTAAATGGCCTGTGTTGGGCCTCAGAAGGATTGCAGAAATTTTTAGGGAAACTCCTGTCCCAAGAGTTGTTGAGCTCTAACCTTCAAGATCCTTATGTAAGGACCCACCCCTTAACCCGAGATCGTGTGGAAAGCATACGTCATTGGATTGCGCACTCTTGCCAAAAGGGTCTTCCTCAAAAAATGAAAGAGGATTACAAAATTATGATTGTAAAACTTTCTGCATTCCTAGATCCTCCTCAGATTGCCTTTCAGAAATTCAAGGGGGATTCGGAGTTGGATCGGTATGCCCAAACCATCCTATATTACCGTCAAAAAGACTTTCAAAAATCTTTGGACTTGTTAGAAGGGCTCTTGAAAGAGCACCCCCTCAATCCCTTTTATTGGGAATTAAAAGGACAAATTCTTTATGAAAGTGGAAAAATAAAAGAATCCATCGGCTCTTACCAAAAAGCTAATCAGCTCAAACCCAATGATCCTTTGCTTATGGTCAGCCTCGCCCAATCTTTAGTCGGTATTGAAGAAGCCAAGTACCTCAAAGAGGCCCGGAATCTTTTGGAAAAGGCAAAAAATTTGGAGCCTGAAAATATTTCTGTCTGGTATTTCCTCTCCATTGTTTATGGACGGTTAGGAGACATGGGCAATATGGCCCTTTCTTTGGCAGAACGAGAGGTGGTCCTTCAAAATTGGAAGGAAGCCCATCAGCAAGTTCTAAGAGCTCTTAATTTCTTGAAGAAAGGCACAAAAACTTATACACGGGCTCTGGATCTAAAAAATATCACGTCTCGAGAGTCAAACCCCGCAACTATAACGGATCGGTTTTAATCATGAGTAGGGATTTTTTACTATCGGTGGGTGCTGATGAGATTATGTCTGAGACACCTCTCAATCGCTTAGAAAAGATCTCTGTTACTCCTTCCTTGGCATCATCCCCCCTATCCTCCATAAATACGCTGGAGGAGCTGAAAACAGCTCTTCAGAATTTTGAGGGGTGTGATCTAAAAAAGACCGCCATGAATTTGGTGTTTGGCGATGGGAATCCATCAGCTTCCCTCATGTTAGTGGGAGAGGCCCCAGGGGCAGAAGAGGATCGACAGGGGAAACCTTTTGTAGGTATGAGTGGACAACTCTTAACTCGGATTTTTGAATCCATCGGTCTCAGTCGGGACAAAGATCTCTACATCAGCAACGTCATCAATTGGCGCCCTCCCGGGAATCGACAACCCACGTCCCAAGAAATTACTGCCTGTCTTCCCTTTATCAAACGGCATATTGAATTGGTGAATCCAGATTTTTTAGTCCTGGTGGGAGGTACGGCCACAAAAGCCCTTCTCTCTGATAAGGAAGGCATTACAAAGATTCGAGGTAAGTGGTTTGATTATACGTCGCCAGGACTTAAGAAACCCATCAAGATGACCGCCATCTATCATCCCTCCTATTTGCTCCGAAGTCCTTCTCGGAAGAAAGATGTGTGGATGGATGTTTTGACCATTCGAGATGCTCTTACCAAACCCAGGGAATAAGGTGCCGGCTATACCATCCCCAATCGTCGTATATGGACAGGTTGGGATAGTCAAATAAAAAAACACCGAACGAAGTGGGGTAAAAAGGGAATAAGAAGAAGCCGTCATATATTCGGTATCTGTGTACCTTAATGGTTTATGCATTCCGTAAGAATCCTGGCG
>CAIWGV010000024.1 GCA_903912365.1 uncultured Alphaproteobacteria bacterium | reverse complement strand
CGTTACAGCATCAAATTTAAGATTATCGCTGGAATTGTGAACCTCAAAAATGGATTCGCTCCCGTCTGATCCAAAAATGGGAAAGGGAAAATCTCCTTTCTTTTTAAAACACCTTGGAGGATGACTTACGCATGAGGTCTACTGAGATTAGAAAAAATGCAATAAGTGGGCAGATAAGTTTATAATTCATAAAAGAAAATTCCCCCTAATGGCTTGCGGCGCCAATTCTTGTTTTAAAGTATATTCTGAAGTATGATACAGCTTAGAGCCTTATACAAGAGGAGATACGCAATTATGGCAAAGAAATCAGTAAAAAAATCACAAAAAACCCCAAAAGAAACGGGCTGTTTTTGGGCCATGATGTGTCACTTGAGTGCTTTGATCGGATTTGTTATGTTCCCATTTCTGGGAGCCCTCGCGTTCCCTCTTGTCATCTGGGCCCTTAAAAAGGATACATCCCCCTTGGTGGCGGCCAATGGACGGTCCATTATCAACTTTGTTCTATCCCTCTGGCTCTATACATTCATCTTTGGGGTGGGCGTCCTTATTCTTTCTTCCCTGGCGGTACCCACATTTTACTCTTTCTATAGTTACATGGGCCTCCAGCAGTTTCAGAACTACTTTATAGCCTCCGGAGGTCTTTTTGTATTTGGGATGGGGGTCGTGGCCGTGCTTGGGGCTCTCTTCTGGTTCTTCCAATGGGCCCTCATGATTTATGCCTCCATCAAAGCTCTCAACGGGGAAGTGTACGAGTATCCGTTGAGTATCAAGTTTTTGAAGGGGTAGAGAGCGGGATCCTGCCGTCGACCCTGCGGGTCTCCTCAGGATGACGGTTATCCTCTTTTCACCCACTTATCGCCGACTTTTTTGTAGCTTTTTTCCACTACGCTCCAAGCAACCTTGGCGGCTACCTCATCTTGGGAGTCATTCGGATTGTCTCGTTTGGAGGGGTTGGCATATTCATGCCAGGCCTTGTTAAAGACCTCCCTCCAAATTTCTTGGGCATGAGCGGGGAGATGGTCTTTGACGCCTTTCGGCAATTCACTTGTTCTTTTATAGGGCATGGGAACCTCCTGTCCTCAAAATTGTAGCGTGATTTCAGATAAATTTGTAAAAAATTTTAAAGACTGATAGAATTAGAAAATGCAGGGCAGACTCAAAAAAATAGTTTTTTCTATGATTTTTTTAAGCTTTTTCGGGATAGAAGCTCATGCGAACACAGGGATTCCAACCCTAATATTTATATGGCCTTTGGCGTGGGTTCTTTTAATCCCGGTGATTCTTATTGAAGCAGGCGCTATTTGTTGGACCAGAAAGGAACTGAAAAAGAGGCTCGTTCTAAAAGCGGTCATTTTTGCAAATCTATTTTCAACGCTTATTGGCATTCCTGTTGCCTGGGGAATTTTGTTTATCATAGAATTGATGGGCTCCTTTGTTTATCAATCTGAAAGGCTTAAGATTTTTCAGGATTTAAACCCTAAATTATTCGCATTTTTTTCTGGGTTCTTCACAAGTGCTTGGGTCTTGCCTTGGGAAAAATCTTTTGAGTGGCCGTGGTTTTATGCTTCTGCTTTTATAACCCTATGGAGTGCATTTCTCTATTCTTCTGTGAGAAGTGAGGCCTGGATTTTAAAAATATATATAAAAGGAAATGATGTTAAATCTCTTTCCTGGCGGGCGAATTTAGCTTCCTATGGGTTTTTAGTCGTGGTTTTTGGAGCGATGATCTTATGGAAATTTAAATTTATTGAGAGTTTTATAAACACGGGGATTAAGGCTTTATTCCGCCTTCTTTATCCTGGTTTTATGGCATAAGAGATTACTGTTCCATAGCCTTGATGATCTGCTCCACCATCTTCTTGGCATCACCAAAGAGCATCATGGTGTTATCCCGATGGAAGAGCTCATTCTCCACACCGGCATACCCGGAAGAGAGAGACCGCTTAATAAACAAAACCGTCTTTGCTTTTTCCACGTCCAGAATAGGCATGCCATAAATGGGACTCTTGGGATCTGTTTTGGCGGCTGGATTGGTGACGTCATTGGCCCCAATCACCAAAGCCACATCTGTGGAGGCAAAGTCTCGGTTAATGTCATCAAGCTCCACCACATCTTCATAAGGAATATTGGCTTCTGCCAGCAATACATTCATGTGGCCTGGCATGCGGCCTGCTACAGGGTGGATGGCAAAGCGGACTTTGACGCCTTGTTCCTTGAGTAGCTCTACCATTTCCTTCAGGGCATGCTGGGCCTGAGCCACGGCCATTCCATAGCCGGGAACAATGATTACAGAGCTTGCATTCTTCATTAGAAAGGTTGCATCTTCAGCGCTTCCCGTTTTCACAGGTTTGGCTTCGCCACTGGCAGCGGGGCCTGACCCTGAAGAGGAATCTCCTCCAAATCCCCCTAAGACCACGTTTACAATGGATCGATTCATGCCCTTACACATGATGTAGCTGAGGATGGCACCAGAGGATCCCACCAAAGCGCCTGTGATGATGAGGAGGTTGTTTTGGAGGGTGAACCCAATGCCACACGCAGCCCATCCAGAATAGGAGTTGAGCATGGATACAATCACGGGCATATCGGCGCCCCCAATGGGGAGAACTAAGAGAATGCCGAGCAACAAGGATAGGGCTGTGAGAACCCAGAAGGCCCCAAAGGTCCCATGGATGGTGAGCCAGGTGCCGGCAGCAATGATGGCAAGGAGGAGGGTGGCGTTGAAAAGGTGTTGGCCCTTAAAGACCAAAGGCTTGCTGCCAATGAATCCTTGGAGCTTTCCGAAGGCCATGATGGAGCCTGTGAAGGTAATGGCCCCAATGGCGGTCCCTAAGCCCATTTCAATGAGGGCACTGATTTTAATTCCTTGCATGCCCCCAATGCCAAAAACATCAGGAGAGTAGAGCGCAGAGGCTGCCACACAGACGGCAGCAAGCCCCACCAAACTGTGGAATCCAGCCACCAATTGGGGGAGTGCTGTCATCTTGATTTTGCGGGCGATAAGGGTTCCAATAACACCGCCGATGAGGAGGCCCCCTAAAATCGTCTCAAAGCTTAAGACAGCGTCGTTGAATAAGGTGGTGCCGATGGCAAGGCCCATGCCCACCATGCCATACAAATTTCCTTGGCGTGCGGAGGTGGGAGAAGACAGGCCGCGCAAAGCCATGATGAAACAAACGGAGGCAACTAGATAAAGAAAGGCGGATAGATCAGGACTCATTAAAAACTCCTACTTCTTCTTAAACATTTGCAACATGCGGTTTGTCACAATAAACCCACCAAAGATATTGATGGAGGCAAGCACCACCGCAACGAATCCCATTATTTTTGAAAAGTCAAAGGCCTGACCTCCAGCTACCACCAAAGCACCCACGATGATCACACTGGAGATGGCATTGGTGACCGCCATTAAGGGGGAATGGAGTGCGGGCGTTACGCGCCATACCACGTAGTAGCCCACAAATAAAGCGAGGGCAAAAACCGTGAGGCCCGCGATAAAAACGCCAGAGTCAGCAGTGCCTGCCAAGACTTCTACGGAGTGAGTCTCGGGAGGAAGAATGTTGTGGACGAGGGAAGTTGTTTTTTCAACAACTCGGGTGCCAATACTCATTTTTTCTTTCCTTTCTTTGGGGCAGCTTTCTTGGGAGCTTCTTTCTTTGAATTTAATTTCTTTTCTTCAGATTTTGTGAGTAAATCGCTGCGTAAAATTTTCCCATCTTGGGTTAAAAGAATCGCATTTACAATTTCGTCCTCTGGACTAAAAACGATCTTCTTTTCTTTCTCATCAAACAGCAACTTAAATAAGTTAAAGATATTCCTGGCAAAAAGGTCAGAGGCATCACGGGCGATTTGAGAAACCAGATTTGCCGGCCCCACAATCTTTACGCCATACTTCTCTATGGTTTTGCCAAACTCACTGAGGGCACAGTTGCCACCGGCTTCCACAGCCAGATCCACAATGACCGATCCTGGCTTCATGCTTTTTACCATGTCTTCGGTGATGAGAAGAGGGGCAGGGCGTCCGGGAATCAAAGCCGTCGTAATAATAACATCAACCTTTTGAACGGTCTCTGCAAGTTTCTGAGTCTGACGCTTTTTGTAAGCTTCATCCACTTCTTTTGCATATCCACTCGCTGTTTCTGCATCCATGGCTCCATCCACCTGTATAAAGGTGGCCCCAAGGCTTTCTACCTGTTCCTTGGCAGCGGCGCGCACGTCATAAGCCATAACCACAGCGCCCAAACGACGGGCGGTTGCAATGGCCTGAAGACCAGCAACTCCAGCGCCGATGATTAAAACCTTTGCGGGCAAGATTGTGCCGGCTGCGGTCATCATCATGGGGAAAGCTTTGTCAAAAATGGAAGCGGCTTCCAGTACTGCGCGGTATCCTGCAAGGTTACTTTGAGACGACAACACATCCATGGTCTGAGCCCGTGTGATACGAGGGACAAGCTCAAGAGCTACCGCGTTGATGCCGGCGTCTGCATAGGCATTTAAATCTTCTGGATGGTTCAGGATGCCAAGGGTCCCAATGACCGTTGAATTTTTTGGGTAATAAGAAAGTTCTTTTCCTTTTTCCAGAAGGGGTTTTTGAATCTTTAAAATAACTTTTGCATCCTTGTAAAAGGCGGGCCCTCCTTTGGAAATTTTTGCGCCCGCTTCTTTGTAAAGAGCATCAGGGATAGAGGCAGAAAGCCCAGCTTCTTCCTCCACCACAACCTCACACCCTAAAGCTACCAGCTTTTTGACGGTTTCGGGAGAGGCTGCAACGCGTCCTTCGTGGGGGCGAATTTCTTTAGGAATAACAATCTTCATGATAGGCCTTTCAAAATGATTGAGGGTTAAGCTTTCTCTTCGGCAGGAGAGAGCGCTTCTTTTCTGACTTTAAACCCAAGCGTTAATAACAAGGGAGCTGCCAAACAAATGGAGGAATAGGTTCCCACTGCAATTCCAATAAGGATGGGGAGGCTGTAGGCGGCCAGCACATCGCCTCCGAAGAAGTAAAGAGCCAATAGAGAGAGAATCGTCGCGGAGGAAGTCAGAACGGTTCTGGAGAGGGTGTCGTTAATAGATTTATTTAGGAGGGTATCAAGCTCGGTCACTTTATATTTCCGGAGGTTTTCTCGAATACGATCATAGATCACTACCGTATCGTTAATGGAGTATCCTACCGTAATTAGGATGGAGACCAGGGCTGTTGCATTGAATTCGAGACCAAAGAGGGTATAGAGGGCCGTCACTGCAAAGGCATCGTGAATAAGAGAAATGACTGCACAGATGCCAAAATGCCATTCAAATCGTATCCAGATGTAGCACAGCATGGCCAGCATGGCCCACAAAACCGCTTGCAAACAGTTACTGATGAGCTCTTGGCCCATGCGGGGCCCCACGTTTTCAATGCGGCGATACTCAACGTCTGGCCCTAGAATCTGTTTGATCTGGCTGATGACGCCGAGCTGGGCCACCTCATCCCGGTCTTGCCGATCAATGCGAATGAGAATGTCTTCATTGGTGCCAAACTCTTGGAGAGAAACTTCCCCGATGCCAAGATTGTTGGCTTGATGTCGAAGGTCTGCAATATCAGGAGGTGTGGTGCACCGAGCTTCAATCAAAGTACCTCCTGTGAAGTCGATGCCATAGTTTATGTCATTGATGAAATATCCTGCAATGGCAGCCAGCACCATGAAAGCAGAAACCCCGTAGTTCACAAAACGCCACTTGATAAAGTTTATGTGAACTTTTGGAGAAATAAGAACGATGCCTGAAAACATGGTTGACCTCAAATGGGAAGGGGCTTGTTGCGGCCCCATCCTCTTACCCATAACATGACCAACACTTTGCTCAGCGCAATGGCTGTAAAGAGAGAAATGATAATTCCAAGGCCCAAGTTCACGGCAAACCCTCGAACAGCTCCTGTCCCGAAGATGTAGAGTAAGAGGGCCCCAATGATGCTGGTGATATTAGAGTCCATAATAGTGGCCATGGCACGGGAGTATCCTTCACCAATAGCATTCAGGGGCGCTTGCTTATTGCGCACTTCTTCTCGGATCCGCTCGTAAATCAGGATGTTGGCATCAATGGCCATACCTAAGGAGAGGGCAATTCCCGCAATTCCCGGGAGGGTGAGGGTTGCCCCAAAAAAGGTGAGGGCGGAAATCAAGAATATTCCATTCATAACCAAACAAATATTCGCAATTCCTCCGAATAGGAACCCGTAGAAAACGAACATGAATATCAGTACAAACCCAATGGAAATAAGGGTGGCGAGCTTGCCAGCTTGAATGGAATCGGACCCCAGTTCAGGCCCCACGGTGCGTTCTTCCAAAGGGGTTAAAGGCGCCGGCAAAGCACCGGCACGCAGAAGGATAGCAAGGTTGCGGGCGCTTTTAAGATCAAAGTTTCCTTCAATATACCCAGACCCGTTGGGAATGATTCCATTAATTCGAGGCGCACAAATAATTTTATTATCCAAAACAATCGCAAAGTGACGTCCAATGTTATTTTTTGTAATTTCCGCAAACTTTCTCGCACCTACAGCATCCAGCTTGAAATTGACAACATCTTGCCCATTCGCATTTCCAGCCTTTGCATCCTCGAGCATTTCACCGCTAATGTCGGTTTTCTTCTGCACAAAATAAGCATAGCGGGGGATGTTTTCCTCTTTGTCCTCATCGTACTGTAAAACCTCATACCCGGGAGGGGCCGACTTTGTCTTTGGGTCGTGGGGGATCATTGTGGGGTGCGTTAGTCTAAAGGAAAGTTTGGCAGTTTTACCTAAGAGCTCTTTAACTTGAGCTGGATCGCTTACGCCGGGAAGTTGCAACAGAATTCGGTTGTTTCCTTGTTGTTGGATGGAAGGCTCCTTGGTGCCCATCTCATCTATACGGCGACGCACAATTTCGATGGATTGTTTGACCGCACTATCTTCTTTCTCTTTCACAATAACATCGCTGAGTTTCATAACAATCTCACCGTTGTCCGCGGTAGATAGATGAACTCCCTCCACAAGATTACGGAGAATTTTGAGGGTCTTTTCCTGTTGTTCTGGGTTTCTAGGTGTGAATTTTAGAACCGTCCCACCTTCGAGTCTTAGATTCATATAGAGGATTTTTTCTTGCCGAAAAACACGACGTACCTCGTCCAAGAGGGAGGCCATGTAGTCCTTGAAAACATTCTTTGTATCGACCTCAAGAAGGACCGATGATCCCCCCTGAAGGTCAAGACCTAGTGTTACCTGTTCTTGGGGAAAGAAAGAGGGAAGGGAATTCAAAGTCTCTTTTGAGAGGAAATTTGCAAGCCCCACCCAAAGACCCAGGAAGCACGTTCCGAAAACAAGAATTAACCTCCAACGGGATAGATACGGCATGGACCCTTACTTCTTTTTCCGAACAATGGATTTTTTCTTAGAAGCAGGTTTCTTTTCTACTTTTATTTCTGAAACAATTCCACCGGAAGGTAAAAGAGATGTAATCATAGAGCGGGCTACAGTCACATTTACGGAAGGAGCAATGCGTACTTCCACTTCTGATTCCATAACCTTTGAAACGGTCCCGATGAGTCCACCTGCGGTGAGAACCCGATCCCCAGACTTAAGGCCAGAGATCATCTTTTGATGTTCTTTGGCTTTCTTGCTCTGAGGACGAATGACCAAGAAATACATAACAACGAAAATAAGTGCGATAGGCAACAAACCGACTAAGTCAAAACCCTTCATTTAGTTCTCCTTGAAAAAAATTTTACTATGATTACCATGTTTGCGGGAGAGACTCAAGGATATTGTTTCATGGCCTTGAGAAGGAGTCCAAAATTATAGTTCATCATCTTCAGGTAAGTCCCTGCAGGCCCCTCTTTTGAAGAGAGCGCATCGGAATAGAGCGTTCCGCCCAAGGTGGCACCTCCCTCTTTGGCGATCTGTCGGAGAAGCTTGGGATCCGCGATATTTTCAATGAAAACCGTTTTGATTTTATACTTTCTAATTTTTTTAATCAGGTCCACCACGTTTTGCACCTTGGCTTCCGTTTCTGTGCTAATGCCCTTAGGGGCTAAGAACTCAACGCCGTAAGTGTTTCCGAAATACCCAAAGGCATCGTGGGCTGTGATGATTTTGCGCCTTTGGGGAGGAATCTTGTCAATCTCTTCTCGGATGGTATGATCCAGGTTTGTTAAAGTCCCTGTATAAGCTTGAGCCCGAGCTTCGTAATAATTCTTCGAAGCAGGGTCCCGTTTCTTCAGGGCCTCCAGAATATTGGTCACATAAATCTTTGCATTAGGAATACTATGCCAGGCATGGGGATCCCGAATCAGTGTGCCCTCAAACACTAACCGCGGGTGGACCGCGTCACTCACAATGATGAGGTCTCCTTTGTAATTGGAAGATTTGATAAGTCGGTGGAGCCATCCCTCAAACCCCAATCCATTAATAAAAACAAGGTCTGCATCTGTTATTTTTTTTATATCTGAAGGTTTTGGTTCGTACATATGGGGATCTTGATCCTCTCCCACAAGTGAGACTACCTCGACACGATCTCCTCCTACCTGCTCAACAAGATCAGCCAAAATGCTAAAAGTGGTGACCACTTTTAGCTTAGGTTCCGCCCAAGCAGAGATTAAAAAGAAAAAAAACAAAACAAATTTCTTCATGATTTTTTATATTTTCTATGATGCAAAATGCTGCCGTAGGGCCCAATTCCAAGAGACAGAATGTAAACCATTCCCGCAAGAAGAACAATGGTGGGGCCAGAGGGCCAATCCGTGTGATAGGAAAGGATAAGTCCGAAGAACCCTGTGAGAGTGGCAATTAAGATGGAGAGTAGAAAGAGTCCTGTCATTTTTCTGGCCCAGAATCTAGCGCTGATGGCGGGTAACATCATGATTCCGAGGGAAAGAAGGGTGCCGAGAGTCGCAAATCCAGAGACCAGGTTTAGAACCACAAGACCGAGGAAGATCACTTGATAGTAGCCGCCGTTGCCATGGGTGGACTTTAGAAAAGAGGGATCAAAACATTCAATGAGGAGGGGTCTGTAAATAACAGCTAAAATCACTAACGTAAGAGATGAGATGATCCCCATGGAGACAAGGGCACCGTCATCGACGGAGAGGGCTGATCCAAAGAGAATATGGGTGAGGTCAACAGCGCTATGTTTGAGAGAAATCAATAAAACGCCTAAGGAGAGGGCGATGAGAAAGAAACCCGCGAAACTTGCATCTTCCTTCAGCTGGGTGAGGCGCGATGTGAGACCTGCTAACAGGGCCATGATGAGCCCGGCTGTGAGGCCACCCACCCCCATGGCAATGAGGGAAAACCCTCCGAGGATATAGCCAACCGCTACGCCGGGGAGCAGGGCATGGGAGAGAGCATCCCCCATCAAGCTCATGCGTCTCAGCACCAGAAGGACTCCCATGGGACCTGCCCCCAGAGCAAGACAGAGACAGCTCACGAGGGCCTTCTTCATGAAGGCATATTGGAGAGGTTCTAGAAAAAAATCTATCATCATTAAACCATTAAATTCTTAAAGGCTTTTTTAATATTGGCCTCAGTCAAAACCTTTGAAGTTTTTCCCCAACCTACACATTGACGCCCTAGAAGGACGGTCTCGGGGAAATATTTTTCAACAAGATCTAAGTTATGGAGTGCCACCAGAACGGTTTTTCCTTGACGATTCCAATCCAAAATCAGCTTAATCAGGTGCGTGCAGGTTTGGGTATCAATGGCCGTAAAAGGTTCATCCAAAATAATCAGGGAGGCATCTTGCATAAATATTCGGGCGAACAACATTCGTTGAAATTGGCCCCCTGACAGGCATTCAATGAGACGATTTTCAAATCCACTGAGCCCCACTTTTTCCAGGGTTTTTTTAATAACGGTGATCTGATCTTTTGTATAGGCTCCAAAGGACCCCGCTTGTCCCAGAAGCCCCATGCCGACCACCTCAAAAACTGTTAAGGGAAAGCTGGTGTCGAACTCATTTTTTTGAGGAAGATAAGCGGTATCGCATAGGTTTTTGCAATAATGGCTGATAGATCCTTTGGAAGGACGAATAAGCTTTTGAAGCGCTTTAATAAAGGTGCTTTTGCCGCCGCCATTGGGTCCAATAATAGCCGTTAAACTTCCCGGTTCAAAGGTGCCGGAAATACTCTCTAGCGCCAAGGTCTGATGATAATAAACGGTCAGATCCTTAACCTGAATTTTATTTGTGTGAGAGTGAGAATGCATCAATGAATGGCCCAAAAAATGCAGCCCCATAATAGGAGGATAAGAGGGAGAATACGGAGGAGTCGTTGAAAAACACTATGAAAAAGAGGCGACATTTTCATCCCTTAGAGGACTTAAATTCTTTGACAAACTTTTCAAGAATTTCATTTAATTTTTTTTCAACTTTTTCTGTGAGACCCTCTCGGCTTTCAATCTCCTTCAGCAAAGCCTTATGACTTCGATGCATTAAAGATAGAAGTTTAGATTGAAATTCTCCAATTTGAGATTTTTCGAGAGGCTCCAAAAATCCTTTAACCCCTGCATATAAAACAGTTACTTCTTCCGATACGGAAAGAGGTTCATACTGAGGCTGTTTTAACAATTCAGACAGTCTTTCTCCTCGATGGAGGAGTTTTAAGGTGCCCTCATCCAAATCAGAGGCGAACTGAGAAAAGGTAGCCATTTCTCGGTATTGGGCCAACTCAAGTTTCAGGGTTCCTGCCACTTGTTTCATGGACTTTGTAGCGGCTGCCAACCCTATTCGGCTGACGGAAAGGCCCACATTGATAGCTGGCCGGAATCCTTGGTAAAACAATTCCGTTTCCAAAAATATCTGACCGTCCGTAATGGAAATCACATTGGTAGGAATATAAGCTGACACGTCACCCGATTGCGTCTCAATAATGGGTAATGCTGTCAAAGAACCCCCTCCCTTTTCTTTCCTTAACTTGGCAGCACGCTCTAAGAGTCTTGAGTGGAGAAAGAAAATATCCCCCGGATAGGCTTCTCGTCCAGGAGGTCTTCTAAGTAACAAAGAAATCTGGCGATAGGCCACTGCTTGTTTTGAAAGATCATCGTAAACAATGAGGGCATGCATCCCATTGTCTCTGAAGAACTCACCGATGGCGCAGCCTGTGTAGGGGGCTAAGAATTGCAGAGAGGCCGGGTCTGATGCCGTGGCTGCCACAACGATGGAGTATTCCATGGCACCGCGCTCTTCAAGAATTTTAACCATCTGTGCCACAGAAGACCTTTTTTGACCAATGGCTACATAAATGCAAAAAACCTTCTGGTCTTTTGGGCAGGTATCATTGGATACTTTTTGATTGAGAATGGCGTCCACAGCAATGGCAGTTTTCCCCGTTTGGCGATCCCCAATGATCAATTCCCGTTGGCCACGCCCAATGGGAACCAAACTGTCGATGGCTTTAATTCCTGTTTGAAGAGGTTCATTAACAGACTGTCGATCGATAATGCCGGGGGCAGGCGCTTCAATGGGCATGGGAGTCACCTCTTTTAGGGGCCCTTTTCCGTCTATGGGGTTCCCCAAAGCATCAACCACACGTCCTAGTAACCCCATGCCGACGGGCACCTTAATGACAGACCCTGTGGTGTAAACCATCATGCCTTCATTGACAGCACGACTGTTTCCGAACACAACAGCACCGACCGTTCCCTCATCTAAGTTTAGGGCCATTCCCATAACATCGTTTTCAAATCGCAGCATTTCTCCAGCAGCCACGCTTTCAAGCCCATAAATAGTGGCAATTCCATCCCCCACGGAAATGATTTTTCCGGCTTTCTGGAGGTGAGTTTTTTTGTCAAAATTCTTAATTCGTTCTTTAAGAATCTCGAGTATTTCTGAAGAATTCAAAGACATTTAGTTTTCCATTCCATATCGCTGTAGCTGATCAATCCGGCCTCTGAGGGAGGCATCCATATAAAAAGACCCCGCCATTAAGGTAAATCCCCCATAGATATGATCATCAATCTTATAAACAATTTCAATTTTTTTATCAAAAAGCTTCTCGAGCTTCCCCTTTAAGGACTTTATGGGAGCGGATGTGAGGAGCTCTTTTTTCGCAAGGGTCAAGACGACCTTCATATGACGAGTTTCTTCTAAAAACAGATCTTCATAAGCGGCAATAATTTCCATAATATATCGAATATTTTGGGTTTCAACTAAAATCTTTAGGAAACGATCCACTTCAAGGGGGAGTTTTAGGACCTCTATGGCCGAAAATTTATCTTCATCTTCAAAAAGGGGATTGTAAAAGATCTCTCTTAAGGGAGAATCTGTTAAAAGAATCCTCAGTTTACTTAAAGAGTTGAAGACAGCTTTCAGCGTCGCTTTATCTCGTTTGTAGGCTTCAAGCAAACTGAGAGCGCAACTTTCTACAATTTTCTTTTCTTTATTTTGGAGCATGAATTTTTGTGTTTCCTTCTGGATCTACCCATCCGATATTACCATCTTGTCGCAAATATACCAAATTCAGTCCGCCATGACCTTTGTTACGGAAGAGGAGAGCCGGCTTTTCTCCGAGATCCATGCGCATGACAGCCTCTCCCACGGTTAAATTAGGGATGCAATAAGCCACCTCTGCCACAATAGCAGGTTGTTTTTGGGCTTCTATCTCTTCTATTTCTGCAGCTACATCAAAGGAGGTGTCCAAAATATACTGAATGGCCTTCTCTTCTTTGGAGACATCATGATGGGTATGATGATCCTTGAGGCGCTCCTTATATCGGCGCAGATTTTGTTCAATCTTGTGAAGGGCTCTATCGCTGGCCACATATCCATCATCCCCAACTTCTGTGCCGCGAACGGTGATACCTCGTCCTTGTTGAACTTCTATATAAGCTTTGATAAAGGAACCCTGCTTTTCTAAGGTGACATGAGAGATAACGGGATAGTCAAAGTATTTTCCTGTTATTTTGTTAAGGCGTTCTCTGATATGACTCTGGAGGCTTTCTCCCAAATCCACGTGCTTCCCTGTGATTGTTATTTGCATGCTACTTTCCCCTTCTTTTTTTTGCCAACGCGAAATCTTCGCCCAGATAAACACGACGCACCTCCTTATGAGATACGATGGTTTCTGGGGTTCCTTCTGCTAAAATTTTTCCCTCATTCAAAATATAAGCCCGATCCACGAGGCCTAAAGTTTCCCGGACATTGTGATCTGTGATCAGAACGCCGATGCCCCTATCCTTTAGGTGGAGAATCAGCTGGCGAATATCATTAACGGCTATGGGGTCAATGCCAGCAAGGGGTTCATCAAATAAAATGAATTGTGGGTTTGTGGCAAGGGCCCGCGCAATTTCTACACGGCGTCGCTCTCCTCCAGAAAGAGAAAGGGCGGAGTTATGTCTTATGTGCGTAATGGAAAACTCTCCAAGGAGAGACTCGAGTTTCTTTTCGCGTTTTTCCCGGTCTGGCTCGGCGGCTTCTAAGGCTACACGAATGTTGTCCTCAACACTCATGCCTCTAAAAATAGAAGCCTCTTGAGGAAGATATCCAATCCCTAAACGTGCCCGACGATACATGGGGAGAGAAACTATGTCTTCTCCATCCAATGTGACTTTTCCTTGGTCAGGTTTAATCAGCCCACAAAGAATATAAAAACAGGTGGTTTTTCCAGCTCCATTTGGACCCAGAAGGGCAACCACCTCTCCTTGTGTCACATGGACAGAGACCTTTTGCAAAATGGTTTTTTTGTTATAAAGCTTCCCAATAGCTTCCGCAGCTAGAGTGCTTCCTGACAGGGATTTTTTATTGGCTTTTTGCATATATTAATACAACGAATTCACAAATATTTCTCTAGGAGATATCATAAAATCTCCATACTGACCAAAGATTTCTACGAATTAGATAGAAACTTTTTTAAAATTCTCTGGAAAATCTACAT
>CAIWGV010000023.1 GCA_903912365.1 uncultured Alphaproteobacteria bacterium | reverse complement strand
CCAAGTATTGTAATATCTTTCATGATCATCTCCTTGATGGTTATGGTTTTTAAGTAGATGGAGTAGAGCCCCATCTTTTGCTGGCTCTACTCTATCCCCACAAATTGCTTCCTGCAACCTGTCCATACCATCATCCAGAGGAGGCGCGACGCGCCGACGTGGGGTCCAGCTTTTTTAAGCCTAAACATGGAAACAAAGGGATTTGTAGAAAGAAGCGGCTGGATCCTTCGGTCAGCCGTGCGGGCTTCCCTCTGGACGACGGTTGAGGAGTGGGGATTTAGCCCGTGAGGTTTATTCGCCGGATGGTTTGCGGAGAATATGCGGGATAATCACTGCAAAGAGGGTGAAGAAGTGAGATTGCCACGTCGATCTTGTCAAATCTCCTCGCAAAGACGATTTAAATATAAGACTAATAATCGATCTCTTGAAAAAATATATCAGAAGGTTTATTAAAGAAATAATATTAATAGAAAGGATAATTAAGATGTTGAAAAAAATAGCTCTCTTCGGAATTATTTTTTTTGGGAATTTATTTGCGGCGGCCGCAGAAGAACTACCGGAAAGAACTTTCCATCAATTCCTCAATCTACCCGTTGAACTTCAGGAAAAAGTTGTTTTTTATATGGCTAAGCCAGACAAAGATAACTTCAGACTAGCCAATACATATACATATAGGCTGGCCAAAAGAGGTATAACGCTCAATATGAAAACTGTTCAGGAAGAAGATGCTCCTTATATCTCTGAGTTTTTGAAAAAGCATAAAGATCTTTCAACCCTAGAGATCCGGGTTAAAGGACCCCAGAAAAATCTTGGGATCTTGAGAGATGCGTGGAAGCTTTTGGAGAAAGACCCTTCTTGTCTGGAAGTTTTACCCTCTCATGTCATCTTAAATGCTCGCTATACACCAGATTCCCTTGATCCCGCTGACTATCCTAATTCCAGGACTTTACAAGTCAATGGAGTCGACCCACTACTGAGATATTTTTGTGTTTCTCGTAGAAATCGTGAAGAGTCTTGTCTGAGCGATGAAGATGTGGGGATGATTTCTCAACTGATAGGTCTTAAAAAACTTAGACTCGAGGGTACAAGCGCCCTTGAGATGCTACACCTTAGCTCTCAAAAATTAGAGCTGATTACGCAAAATCTTATTCAAATTGAAGATCTTGATATTAGTTGTAACAAGATTGGTTTTGGGGAAATTCAAGTGATTGGCCGAAATCTAAAGTTTCTCAAAAGATTAAAGGCTGACCAAACAGATATGAGGGATATACAAGCTCTGGCGATTTCTGAGAATTTAAAAGGTCTTCAAGAGCTTGACATTAGCTACAACCAAATTGGGAATGCGGGGATCCTAGAAATTGCGCGAGAGTTACGGGGACTTTTAGTTCTGGACATTTCTGGCAACAAGGAAATTGATCTCAGAACGGCAGCTGAAATTAAAAGACTCCTTCCTTCCACAAGAATATCGGCTCCACATTTGGGACTAATCGACACGGAATCTGCCGAACATCAGGCGATGATGAGGGCCTTCGCACAAGGGATTATTTTTAATTAACCCGGGCCGCCACAGGAATCTTTACGGATTCCTTCTCAAAGATGAAAAGAGAGAGGGTCTAAGACCTCAGTAAATACGGCTTCAAAAACTGGCCCGTGTGGCTTTTGGGGGCTTTAATGATGTCTTCAGGCGTGCCTTGGGCCACGATTTGGCCCCCCTTGGCCCCGCCCTCAGGGCCGATGTCGATGATCCAGTCGGCGGTCTTGATGACCTCCAGATTATGCTCGATAACAATCACCGTATTGCCTTGATCCACGATGGTGTGGAGAACTTCTAGAAGCTTCCGAATATCCTCAAAATGAAGGCCCGTGGTGGGCTCATCCAGGATATAGAGGGTCCGGCCCGTGGGGCGTTTGGAGAGCTCTTTGGAGAGTTTCACCCGCTGGGCCTCCCCTCCCGATAGGGTGGTGGCCCGCTGACCAATATGAATGTAGCCAAGGCCCACCTTTTGGAGGGTTTTGAGTTTGTCATGGATCACCGGAACCGCATGAAAAAACGCGGCGCCTTCATCGACCGTCATATCTAAAATATCCGCGATGGATTTGTCTTTGAATTTGATTTCAAGAGTTTCGCGATTGTATCGTTTCTCCTTGCACTGATCACAGGGGACGTAGACATCCGGCAAGAAATGCATTTCAATTTTAGTGACGCCATCCCCTTGGCAGGCTTCACAGCGGCCCCCCTTTACGTTGAAGGAAAACCGTCCGGCCGTGTAGCCCCGGGCTTTTGCTTCCGGGAGTTTGGCAAACCATTCCCGGATGGGGGTAAAAATGCCTGTATAGGTGGCAGGGTTGGAGCGGGGCGTGCGGCCTATGGGAGACTGATCAATGTCGATGATTTTATCTATATGGTCCACGCCGGTAATATCCGTATAGTCTGGTTTTTTCAGGCGGGACTTGTTGAGGATCTTATAAATAGCTTTAAAGAGGGTTTCATTCACAAGGGAGGATTTGCCGCCGCCAGAGACGCCCGTGACGCAAATGAATTTGCCTAGAGGGAAAATGGCCGTGACGTTTTTTAAATTATTGGTGGTGGCGCCCGTCAGGATAATTTCTTTGTCTTTGTGGCCTGGGCGTCTCTCCTTGGGCAAGGGAATGGAGCGCTCTCCTTTGAGATAAGCCCCCGTAATGCTGGCTTTATTTTCCATGATTTCTTCGGGCGTTCCTTGGGCAATGATTTGGCCCCCCAGGTTCCCGGCACCGGGCCCCATGTCCACCACATAGTCCGCTTGGCGAATGGCATCTTCATCATGCTCCACCACAATGACCGTATTGCCCAGGTTTTTGAGGTGCTTGAGAGTTTTGAGGAGTTGATCATTATCCCGCTGATGGAGACCGATGGAGGGCTCATCCAAAACGTAGAGAACCCCCGTGAGGCCGGACCCGATTTGGGAGGCGAGCCGAATGCGTTGAGACTCTCCTCCAGACAGCGTTCCAGAAAGGCGGGAAAGGCTTAGGTACTCGAGCCCCACGCTTTCCAGGAAATGGAGGCGGTTGCGGATTTCTTTGAGGATGCGGGCAGCAATGGTGAGTTCTTTTTCAGACAGAATATTATCCAAAGACTGAAACCATGTGACCGAGTCTTCAATGGAGAGCTCCGTGATTTGACCAATATGCTTGTCCTTAATTTTGACCGCTAAGGCTTCCGGCTTGAGTCGGTAGGAATGGCAGGCTTCACAGGGCAAACTGCTTTGGTACTTAGAGAGATCTTCCCGGATGCGTTCGCTGTCTGTCTCCCGCCACCGGCGGCCAAGGTTGGGGATCACCCCTTCAAAGGGCCGATTGCTGTGATGGGTTTTGCCGTATTCATAGCGGAGCGCGATGGCTTCTTTGCCGGAGCCATAGAGAAAGACTTCTTGGACATTCCGGTGGAGATCTTCGAAGGGTACGTTGGGAGAGACGCCGTAATGGTTGGCCACACTTTCTAACACCTGCGCGTAATATTCGCCAAAAGCATTGAACCAGGGTTCAATGGCGCCTTCGCGGATGCTGAGGTGGGGGTTGGGGACCACGAGGGCCTCGTCAAAGATGAGTTTCACGCCCAAGCCATCGCACACGGGGCAGGCCCCAAAAGGACTGTTGAAGGAGAAGAGGCGGGGCTCGATTTCCTCCATGGTGAAGCCGGACACGGGGCAGCAGAATTTTTCCGAGAAGAGAATTTCCGTTTTATCGTCGGCATTTTCGGCGATGGCCAAGCCTTCACTGAGTTGCAATGCGGTGGCGAGGGTGTCTGCCAATCGGCTTTCAATGCCCGGCTTGACGACGAGGCGGTCCACTACTACGGAGAGATCGTGTTTCAGGTTCTTGTTGAGAACGGGGGCTTCTTCGATTTCATAGAAGGTGCCGTCGATCTTGACCCGCTGGAAGCCTTTCTTTTGAAGGTCCGTTAGTTCTTTCCGGTATTCTCCCTTGCGGCCTCGGATAATGGGGGAGAGGAGATACAGTTTGGTGCCCTCTGGAAGTGCCATGAGGCGGTCCACCATTTCGGAAACGGTCTGGCTTTTGATGGGAAGCCCCGTGGCAGGCGAATGGGGGACACCCACTCGGGCAAAAAGGAGGCGCAGATAATCGTAGATCTCCGTGATGGTTCCCACGGTGGAGCGGGGATTCTTGGAGGTTGTTTTTTGCTCAATGGAAATGGCAGGGGAGAGGCCTTCGATGGAATCCACATCGGGTTTTTCCGTGAGCTCCAGAAATTGGCGGGCGTAGGCGGAGAGGCTTTCCACATAGCGCCGCTGACCCTCTGCATAGATGGTGTCAAAGGCGAGGGAAGATTTACCCGATCCACTGAGACCCGTAATAACCACCAACTGATTTCGGGGTAAATCCACAGAAATATTCTTGAGGTTGTGGGTTCGGGCGCCCCTTATGGAGATAAAATCAGATGACATGGTGTGCTTTCAAATTAATCCTTGCTCAACTCGGCAGCCTTTTTAAGGAAGCGGGATCCTTACGGGGCTTCCGCCCCTCAGGATGACGGGTGGGGGCAGCCATAAACTCCCATTCTACCCATTTTCCCCAAAAATGCTTTAAGTATTTTTAGGCTCTAGGATAAACTAAGATTATGCGGAATAGCTCCCAACGGAAGGCCTCTTAAAAAACAATGAGTGTATTAGGAAGTTTTTCCCTAAGCAAGGCCCGTCCCGAAGGACCAATGTGATTATAATGAATACCCAAGTCTGTCAGATTACCCATTCCGCTGATAGAGGACGCCCCCTCAGGTCCAATGTTATTACATCCAATATCCAGGTTTGTCAGATTAGTCATTGCGCTAGTAGAGGCCGCCCCTGCAGGACCAATGTCATTATCATAAATATCCAGGATTCTCAGATGAGGCATCTGACTGATAGAGGCCGCCCCCGCATCTCCAATTCTATTACACCAAATATCCAGGTCTGTCAGATCAGTCATTCTGCTGATATAGGCCGCACCCGCAGGACCAATGTGATTCTCCGAAATATCCAGGGTTGTCAGATGAGGTATCGTCTGGCTGATGATTCTTGCCTGTTCGTCTCTAAAATCGCAATTAGAAACCTTTAAAGTATTAAGATTCGGGGCTAAGTGAGAAATTTTCTTTAACATTTCCTCTAATAGAGGGGAAGAAAAATTTTGGTTCTCGCTGAGATCCAGGTCAGTCAGATTTAAAAGCCTAAATCTTATAGAATTTAAATGTGTTAAGGCCTCAAGCAAAAGAGGGGGATTCATCTGTTCAATTTTTATGGCCACATGATTCTTCATAATAGCCAAAAATGCCGCTAGATGATCTTTATTCTCATCCGCAGCGGTCACGCCTGTCATACGCCAAGTGAAGGGAGTTTGTATTAGCACAT
>CAIWGV010000022.1 GCA_903912365.1 uncultured Alphaproteobacteria bacterium | reverse complement strand
TTCAGCTTTTGCCACTTTCGAAAGGGCTTCTCATACTTTTTTCGATGCCCCTCTAATTTTTCTTGAGACAGGGCATAGTTATTTAGTTTATAAATATTACTGTGTAGACACTTAATCTGCATAAAAAAGACCTCCTAGGTTATGGTTTCAACAAACATATCCTGAAGGTCTTTTTTTTTATTCGCAAGGGGGATCTCGCTTCGCTATTTATGGCTCCGCTTATCCCCCTCGCTCAGTCTCACATCTATCTGAACTTTTACAATTTTTTTCGAGAACATAAAGATTGACCATAGGGATTGGGCGCACTATAGTGGCCATCATCCGGGGCGCGTAGCTCAGTTGGTAGAGCATCTGACTTTTAATCAGGTGGTCACAGGTTCGAATCCTGTCGCGCCCACCACTCCCCATAAGGGTTTCAGGGTTTTCTGAAGTCGCGGGATTTTCCTCCGTGCTGCCCTGGCGCTACTTTTAGGAGGATGAATATCTTGATTGTTGAAACTTTTTCTGATCACTTTCCAACATTTTTTGCCAAGAATCTGCCAAATCTATTCCTAATTCATCCGCTATAAATATGATCAGGGACAAGATATCTGCCAGCTCGTCTGAGATTTTTTCCTGGATTTGTTCGTCAGTTTGGTGATAACGGGAGCGCTCATTTTTCAGCTGCATCAATAATTTTGTTAAACTACCAACCTGACAAGGAAGGTCTCCTACAGCAGTTTCATAAGTCCACTCTTTGGTTCCCATAGAACGGGCATATTTCTTCATTTTGGAGTTCACTTCTTCTCCCATAGAGCGAAAGGTCTTTTGTCGAGCAGCCTGTTCTGCGTTGGCCGTTACCGCAGCTCCATGGAAAATCCATATACATATAAGATAATGGCAGAGTTTCATGGGTTTCCCCTCCTTAAGACAAGACTAAAGCAGAACTCCATCCCTTTTCAGAATAAAATTCATTCCTAAAGGCAGCCTCGACTACCTCTCTTATGTACCCAATAATATTTTCTGGAAGACTTTCTAGAGGGAAGAAGCAGAGCTTGGAACATTTATGAGGTTCGCAATTTTCAATCGTTCCCTCCCATTCATCACAGGTCATGAAAAGGTCGATATTGTCTCGCTCTGTACGACGATGGGACACGTGAACAAGCGTTAAATCCTTGGCAAGAATCGTAATTCCAATTTCCTCTTTGACTTCACGACATAGCGCATCGCTTGCAGATTCATTCGCTTCCACATGGCCTGCCGGCAGTCCCCAGTTTCCGTCCTCAAACCCTGTGTTCTGTCTTTGCCCCAAAAGAATCCCATCACGAGTTTTTAGGATCAAATAAACACTCAAAACTATCTTGTGTCGTTCTTTCATTTTCAGGACTCCTCAGCTAGTTTTTCTGTCTGGATTCTATAGGATTTTTCGAAAATTGCACACTCATTTTTGGCAATATCTTCTCGTAAGGCGGAAGGCCAAACGGCCGTTTGGAGGGTGGGGCATGTATATTTTGCAGGAAGGTATAAAAAGGTTGATTCAGGGACAGGCGAGACTTCAACAGCAGGAAATAATGTTTTAGATCAAAGAACGCAAGGCACGTATTAGTAATTTCATTCGTTTGGGAGAAATCATGGAGAGATGCAAAATCTCAACCCTCGACCACAAAGTGTTGGCAGGAGGATTTTTACATATCCAGGAATCGTTAAAGGACAAAAGAGTTGCCAACGAATGGGCGGACCGAGGACTCCCGTATCTTGCAAAACCAGAGAAGTCCAAAATTGATAGAGCATACGCCACACTGGGCTTGTGGAATTTGTGGGAAACGGGACTCCCAATTTTACCTGGCAGATGAAACTGTGCTAGACTGAACCTATGAGATACAAGAAATTTTTATCTGTTTTTCTGTTGTTGAGTCTAATGTCTGCTGTGTGTGCTCTCTGGATCTATGGTCATGAGACTCTGGCAGAGATCGGAGCTGGTATCGTGTTTTTGGGCTTCATTTTGGGATACAGGGGAGATTTAGAAGTACTCGAAGCCTTCATATTCCCTTCCTTTTGTGCAAAAGGGCCTTTGAAGTGGTTGCGGCACCCTTCTTCTGTCAAGAAATCTCGCTCCAAAAAGAAGGCCCTCAAATGACCTATAAAACACTAAGGCTTGCTCTAAACTGGTCTCTTGGCATTTTGATTGGACTCATTCTTGCAAGTGCTGCCCTCTATGTAAAAGATTCTGAATCTTTCGATAATTTTCCAGAAATATTAATCGCTTTTGAAACAATAGAAGACAGAGGACTTTTAAATGCTCCCCCTGAAGATGCTCGATCTGCATTTGTAGTAGAGACTATTCGGTCTCTTGGGAGCCCAGAGAATATTGATAACCATATTGCAAGCTTGAGGCAAGCTATAGAGCGCGATGAGGTCATTTTTCTTATATCTTCAATCTTGTTTTTTCTTGCTTTAGGATCCCGATTTTATTTCAGAAAAAGTAAGTTTAAGAATGATAAAATTATTCCTTATCTGAAGAATCTTTAAGCCTCCAAAACCCTTCAAAAAATGCAACAAAACACGCAAAAAAATACCCCCATTTGTCACACGTTTTTGGGTAAGTTGATGCGCGGCTGTTGCAGAGAGTGTTGCCCCTGAAATCAAGTCTCAGAAAGGGCTCCAAAAATATAACGCCTACAGACCTCATAATTCCTTGAAAGGCCTTACCCCTTTGGAGTACATTAACAAAGTCCTCAAGGTCGCTGCTTGAGTCTCATATGTAGTGAACCTATACAGGACGGCGGGTTGACATTTATCCCAAATATGGTATGTTCTTCGTGTGAACAAATGTTCTCGGAAAGTTTTTTTGGGATATTTTTAGCTATTATGTCGGCTTTTGAGAATACACGAGAGCAAACGGAAAAGAAAGCGATGGTTCGTCTTTTAACGGAGATTGAGCGCAATTCTTCTTTTACCCAACGCAATCTATCCGAAGGCCTGGGAATTGCCCTTGGGCTCACAAATCGCTATTTAAAAAGATGTATTTCAAAGGGATGGGTCCGAATTTCTCAGGTTTCCCCTCACCGCATTAGTTACTTTCTAACCCCCGAAGGAATAAAAGAAAAAACCAAGATGGTTAAGGACTACGTAGGTCGATCCTTAAGCTTTTTTAGGGATGCTAAATCTCAGTGCGAAGTCATCTTTGAAGAATGCTCTGCCCGGGGATGGGTAAAAATAGCGTTAGTGGGGCAGGGGGATTTGACGGAAATTGCTCAACTGGTGGGCCTTTCCACAAATCTTGAGCTCTCATCCGCGGAGAAGTCCTCAGATCTTCAAGGGTTTGACGCTGTTTTGATCACGGATATTCTGGACCCTCAGGGAACCTATGACGCTATTAAAAACAAGGTAGATAAAGATCGCCTCTTGTTGATGGACCTTCTTCATATCTCTCGTCACAAAGGAGATCTCTCATGACTCAGTGGTATGTGGTCTATACGCAACCCTCCAAGGAACTCCTTGCCCAACAAAACCTTAAGGATCAAGGGTTTGATGTTTACCTCCCCCGCTTTAAAAAAATGCGACGCCATGCCCGCAGGGTGGAAGAAGTTTTGGCCCCCCTGTTTCCGCGCTACCTATTTGTTTCTTTGGCACTTGAAGTTCAAGGGTGGCGACGTATTAATGGGACGCGAGGAGTCGTGCATTTACTTACTCAAAATGACCGACCTTCAGTTGTTCCTGCGTCTATTATTGAGACTTTTAAATCACAAGAATCAAAAGAGGGGATTGTCACGCTGAATAGTTTGACAAATTTTGTCAAAGGAGACAAAGTGCGAATTCTGGAAGGGGCCTTTGAAGGATCATTAGGTGTCATCGAAACCCTGGATGACAAGAGAAGAGTGCAGCTTCTTTTAGATTTCTTAGGGCGAGAGGTAAAAGTACTCTTGCCCGAGTATTCCGTGGAAGCGGAATAAAGTAAACGCTTCGGATTTATCTGGAGTCAAAGATTTTTGCAGTTTGCGTGATTTTCACCCAAACTGCGGCAGCATTGGTTAAAATTACTACATGTCAAAAATAAAAATATCTGTAATTGGGTGTGGGTACTGGGGTAAGAATCTTGTTCGGAATTTTTCTGAATTAGGGGTCCTTCACTCCGTTTGTGATTCAAATGCAGAGCTTGCTCAAAAGGCATCCCAAGATTACGGGGTTCCTAGTCTTACACTGGAAAAAGTCTTGAAAAGCGACGTTTCTGGGGTTGTCATTGCTGCTCCAGCCGCTCAACATTATGAGCTAGCAAAAAAAGTCCTTATGGCTGATAAACATGTTTTTGTTGAAAAACCTCTAGCTCTCGAAGTAGAAGATGCTAAAAAACTTTGCAAGCTGGCGGAGGACAGAGGGAAAGTCCTCATGGTAGGGCATCTTCTCCAATATCATCCCGCTTTCTTGGAGCTTAAAAAGCTTATACAGGAAGGAATATTGGGACGACTCCAATACTTGTATTCTAACAGATTAAATCTTGGAAAATTTAGGAATGAAGAGAATATTCTCTGGAGTTTTGCGCCTCACGATATTTCTATGATTTTAGGTTTGGCAGGGGATCTTCCAGAAAGCGTTTATGCAACAGGGGCATGTCATCTTAACTCAAATATCCAAGATGTAACTACAACCCATCTTTCCTTTAAAAATGGTGTTCACGCTCACATCTTTGTATCGTGGCTTCATCCCTTTAAAGAACAAAAATTAGTGGTTGTGGGTGATCGTGGCATGGCTGTTTTTGATGATGGATTGCCATGGGATAAAAAACTCCAGCTCTATCCTCATCAGATTAATTGGGTCTCAGGACTTCCTCAGGCTTCAAAAGCAGAAGCTGTATGTATTTCTATAGATACCTCCGAGCCCTTAAGGCTAGAATGTCAACATTTCATTGATTGCATTGATCATAATCGAAAATCTCGAACCGATGGAGAAGAAGGATTGAAAGTTCTACAAGTTTTGGATGCCGCTCAGAGATCTCTTCATTCCAAAAAAAATGTTTCTCTAAATCAAGAGATGCTTCCTTATTTTCTTCATGAAACTTCTATTGTTGATGAAGGATGCTCCATTGGGGAGGGGACAAAAATTTGGCATTTTACTCATATTTTGAAGGGAACTCAGATTGGAGAAAACTGTGTGATTGGCCAAAATGTTATGATTGGTCCTGACGTTATCGTGGGGAATCGTTGCAAGATCCAAAACAATGTCAGCCTCTATAAAGGAATTGTTTTGGAAGATGGAGTGTTTTGTGGGCCTTCTTCTGTTTTTACCAATGTACATACTCCTCGAGCTGAGATTGAGCGTAAAAACGAATTTAGAGAAACCTATGTTGAACGAGGCGTAACCATTGGGGCAAATGCAACCCTTGTATGTGGAAATCGTTTGGGAGCTTATAGCTTGATTGGGGCAGGGGCTGTTGTAACAAAAGATGTAAAACCTCATGCCGTCATGGTGGGCAACCCAGCAAAACAAATTGGGTGGGTGAGTCATGCAGGAGAAAAATTGGGGGAAGATCTCGTCTGTCCCAGAGAAGGTCGGCGATATCAAGTCAGCCCTGAAGGATATTTAGTTGAGGCAAACGGAAATGACACAAGCTTTAGAAAGGAGTAAAACTTCGATGAAGCCAATGCCATTCATTGATCTTAAGGCCCAACAAGGACTCATTCGTTCTCGAATTGATGCTGCTATCAAAAAAGTTCTAGATCATGGAGCTTATATTATGGGCCCTGAGGTAGGAGAATTTGAAAAACAATTGGCTGAGTTTTGTGGTGTAAAGCATGCCATTGGGTGCGCTAATGGAACAGATGCCCTAGGACTTGGACTCATGGCAAAAGGAGTGGGGCCTGGAGATGCCATTTTTGTTCCAAGCTTTACCTACGCAGCAACGGCCGAAGTAGTAGCTTGGGTAGGAGCTACTATTATTTTTATAGATTCTTTGGAGGGAACCTATAATATGGATCCCAAGAGTTTAGAGGCGGGGGTTCATACTGCAAAGAAGTTGGGATTAAAGCCCTGTGGAGTTATTCCTGTTGATCTATTTGGGCAACCCGCTGATTATGACGCCATTCAATCCATTGCAGACGAAAACGATCTTTGGATTATGGCTGACGGAGCTCAAAGCTTTGGGGCCGCCTATAAAGGTCGCAAGGTGGGGAATATCGGGGATTTAGCAACAACAAGTTTTTTCCCAGCTAAGCCTCTGGGATGCTACGGAGACGGAGGGGCAATCTTTACCAACGACGACGTGCTAGCCTCCATCATTAAAAGTCTTCGCGTCCACGGACAGGGAACGGATAAATATGACAACGTCAGGGTGGGTATGAATGGTCGTTTAGACACGATCCAGGCGGCTATTCTGATAGAGAAACTGAAAGTTTTCCCAGACGAACTTGTCGTTCGACAAAAAGCAGCAGATGCCTATAATGCCGAATTAAAAGACATTGTTCATACCCCTCATCTTTTGGAGGGAGCAACGTCTTCCTGGGCGCAGTATACAGTCCGCTTGCCAGAGAAGATAAATCGAACACAATTAATGGTTAACCTGAAAGAAGTAGGGGTCCCTACAATGGTCTACTATGGAAAACCTATGCATCAACAGGAAGCTTATAAACATTATCCTGTTGCAGATGAGAAAGGTTTGCCCGTTTGCGAGGCATTAGCGAAAGAAGTTCTGAGTTTACCTATGAGCGGATATGTGACAAATGAGCAGCTAGAAAAAGTTATAGGAGCAGTACATGAATTTGCAAGGTAAAAAACTGGTTGTTATCGGGGGAGCCGGGCTTATAGCCTCTCACACCGTAGATGAGCTTCTTAAAGAAGATGTTAAAGAAATTATCATCTATGATAACTTTGTTCGTGGCACTCAGGGAAATATTGAAAATGCCTTAAAAGATCCCCGAGTCCGGATTTTTGAAATTGGAGGGGACATTTGTCAACCGGATATTTTAAATGAAGCCCTTAAGGGAGCGGATGGTGTTTTTCACTTTGCAGCTCTGTGGCTTTTGCAATGCCATGATTTTCCACAATCTGCCTTCAAAGTGAATGTTGAGGGAACCTTCAATGTCTTAGAGGCTTGCGTAAAACAGGGGGTAAAACGATTGGTTTATTCCTCATCTGCCTCTGTTTATGGAGATGCGGTGAGAGAACCCATGGATGAAGACCATCCTTTTAATAATACAAATTTTTATGGAGCTACCAAGATTGCAGGAGAGGCCATGGCTCGGGCCTACCATCACCGGTATAAACTTCCGTTCGTAGGGCTTCGGTATATGAATGTTTATGGTCCCCGTCAAGACTATCGAGGGGCTTATATCGCTGTAATTATGAAGATGTTAGATAACCTTGATAAGGGAATCGCTCCTACCATCTACGGAGATGGGTCTCAGTCTTATGATTTTGTCTATGTGGGAGACTGTGCGAAAGCCAATGTTTGCGCTATGAAGGCTGAAACAGTTGACCAATTCTATAATGTTGGCACTGGTATTCGCACATCAATTAAAGAGCTCGCGGAAGTTATTCTGAAAATTACAGGCTCTGATTTGTCAGTTCAATATGAACCGGGCGGATTAACTTTTGTCAAAAATCGGATTGGGTGTCCAAAAAAAGCAGCCGATCAAATAGGATTTCAGGCTTCTGTTTCTCTTATAGAGGGGCTCAAGAAGCTGATTGAGTGGCGCAACAGCCATATCGATCAGGTGGAAATGAGAAGGAAGAAGGTAGTTTAATGCTTGAGACTAGAAAAATTCATATAGCTCTTCCTTCAACGGGAGAAGAAGAATGGCAGGCTGCCCGAGAGCCTCTACTCAACGGATGGCTAACACAGGGGCCTAAAGTAGCTGAATTTGAGAAAGAGTTTGCCGCGCGTCACACGGTCAGTCATGGTTTGGCCGTCACCTCTTGCACAACAGGCCTTCACTTAGCCCTAGAAGCTCTAGGAGTTGGCCCTGGAGATGAGGTAATTGTTCCTGCTTTTACATGGGTGGCAACAGCCAATGTTGTTCTTTATTGTGGGGCGACGCCTGTTTTTTGTGACGTTGATCGAGAGACATTTAATATCAAGATTGAAGATATCGCTTCAAAAATTACTAACAAAACAAAAGCCATTGTTCTTGTGCATTTATTTGGGCTTTGTGCAGATGTAGATGCCGTAAAAGCGATAGTTCCTCCTCATATAAAAATTTTAGAAGATGCCGCGTGTGCAGCCGGTGCCTCTTATAAAAATAGACCAGCTGGGTCTTTGGGAGATATGGGCGTCTTTTCATTCCATCCCCGAAAATCTATTACAACAGGAGAAGGGGGGATGGTCACAACGAACGATAAAGAGCTTAATCGTTTGTCAGATATCATGCGGAATCATGGGGCAGAAATTTCTGAAGAAGCCCGACACAACAGCGCAAAGCCCTATCTTTTACCAGACTTTAAAATGTTGGGATATAACTACAGGATGACGGATCTACAAGCAGCCGTGGGTCTTGTGCAGCTGAAAAAGCTAGATAAATTTATAGAAGAGAGGGACACTTGGGCAAAATATTATATCGAAGGACTAAAAGATATTTCTTGGCTCAGCCCTCAATCTACGCCTTCTTATTGTACCCAGCACGCTTGGCAAGCATTTGTCTGCTATGTGGATCCCGATAAAGCCCCTATGCCACGTAATGATATTATGGATATTTTGCAGAGCAAAGGTATTGCGACAAGGCCCGGCACACATGCGGTCCATATGCTGACCTTCTATCGTGAAAAATATGGGATTCGCTCGGAGGATTTTCCTGGTGCTCGGGACTGTGATCAGAATACTATGGCAATCCCCTTGCACAATAAGATGACCAAAGAAGATTTTGATTATGTTGTAGAGGCTTTGCATGCGATTAATTGATGTTATAAATCTTCAGGATGGTCACGACTTTAAGATTGGAAAACGTCTCTACTCACTTACTCAAGGCGTTCTCAAGCCAAAAAAAATAGAAACTTCTAAAAATCAAAAGAAAACTCAGGAAACTTTTGGTTTTAAATGGAAAAAAGAAGATACGTTTAATTCATCAAACAGTTTATCCCGCATGAAAACCTGGCTGTTTGAGCGCTATCAAGAACCAAAGACATGGCTTTCTCAGATTTCTAATAAAACTCCTCTCGTGTTGGATGCAGGCTGTGGTGCCGGTATGTCTGGCTTTGAATATTGGGGAAATGTTTTAGATAAAATTGAATATTTCGGTGTCGATATTTCTGAAGCAGTGGATGTTGCTAAAAAAAGATTTACAGAAAATGGATTTAAACAAGGAATATTCCTTCAAGAAAGTATAGATAACCTTCCTTTCACAGAACCCTTATTTGATATCATCTTCTCTGAGGGGGTTTTACATCATACAGATAATACGGAGAAAACATTTAATCACCTTTGTAGATTCTTGAAGCCAGGGGGCCTTTTTATGTTTTATATATATCGAAAAAAAGGCCCAATTAGAGAGTTTACGGATGATTATATTCGAGAAAAATTGCAAACCCTATCTCCCGAAGAGGGATGGGAACAACTTGAAGGACTAACTCGTTTTGGAATTGAGCTTGGAAAGCTAAATCTAGAAATTGATGTGATCGAAGAGATTCCTCTTCTTGATATATCTGCCGGGAAAATTAATCTGCAACGATTTTTCTATTGGCATATCTTTAAAGCATTCTATGATTCAAATCTATCTTTTGAGGAAATGCACCATATTAACTTTGACTGGTATGCCCCTAAAAATGCCCACAGACATACCATAGAAGAAGTAAGAAAATGGTGCATGGCAAATAACCTTGAAATTCTTCGAGAAAAAGAAGAATTGTCGGGAATTACCTGTATAGCAAAGAAAATATAATCATGTGTGGAATAGCGGGCATCCTTAATTTTAAAAATGAACCTGTCGCCTACAGCCAGCTGAAGGCTATGACAGATTCTATCGCCCACAGAGGTCCAGACGGAGAGGGCCAGTATGTAGATGGCTCCCTTGGATTAGGACATAGAAGACTTGCCATCATAGACCTTAGTCCCGCGGGACATCAGCCCATGCAGACGCGCGATCAGCGCTACACCATCACCTACAATGGAGAGGTTTATAATTTTAAAGAGCTTCGCATCGAGCTTGAAGCGAAAGGATATCGATTTCACTCCCATACGGATACGGAAGTAGTCCTCAATGCCTACGCTGAGTGGGGCGATAAGTGCTTATCTAAGTTCAATGGGATGTTTGCTTTTGCCATATGGGATAAAAAAGAACGAAAATTATTTTTGGCTCGGGATCGGTATGGAATCAAACCCCTTTACTATTTTTTGAATAACTCCTGCTTTATTTTTGGTTCAGAGGTTAAGGCCATCATTGGGTCTGGCTTATATAAAGCCTCTCTCGATAAAGAGGGGTTGGTTGAATATCTAACATTTCAAAACTTCTTTACAGATAAGACCCTTTTCCAAGATATTAAAATGTTGATGCCTGGTCATTACGCCTATGTTTCTCTATCTGGAAACTTCACCAAACATCAATACTGGGATTTTAATTTCTCTGGTTCTCTGAAAATCTCAGAAGAAGACGCCATTGAGGAGACAGACCGACTGTTCAAACAAGCCGTTCAAAGACAACTTATCAGTGATGTTCCTGTTAGCGCGTACTTGAGCGGAGGACTTGATTCCGGGGCGATTACCATGGTCGCGCGAAAATATATTCCCCACATGAAAACATTTACCATAGGATTCGATTTAAGCTCTGCAACAGGGTTAGAGCTGTCCTTTGATGAGCGTGCAAAAGCAGAACGTATTTCTTATCTGGCAAAGACTGAGCATTATGAAATGGTCTTAAAAGCAGGGGATATGGAACGCTGTATGGACAAATATGTATGGCATCTGGAGGAACCTCGAGTGGGGCAAAGCTATCCGAATTACTACGCAGCAAAGCTCGCCAGCAAATTTGGAAAAGTTGTTTTATCAGGGGCAGGGGGTGATGAACTCTTTGGGGGATATCCTTGGCGGTATTTTTATGGAGAAGAACAGATAAGCTTTGATAATTTTATTGACGCCTATTATTTGAAATGGCAGAGGCTTGTTTCCAATACTCAGTTAAAAGAGCTCTTAGAACCCATTTGGGATGAGATTCAACACGTGTGGACCAGGGACATTTTTGCGGATGTTTTTAAATCGATTAAGAAAGATAGTTTTAATCCAGATGAAGCACTTCGGGCTAGTTTTTATCTAGAAGCGAAAACTTTCTTGCATGGTCTTCTGGTTGTGGAAGATAAACTAAGCATGGCTCATGGACTAGAAACTCGAGTTCCATTTTTAGATAATGATTTAGTCGACTTTGCAATGAAAATACCAAATCATATGAAGATTTCGGGGCATGTGCAAACCGCCAATGAGAATGACTTAGCCAGTAAAATACAGGCTACGAGGGGTGGCAAGCATATTCTCCGGAAGACTCTTGGAAAATATTTGGATAAATCAGTAACTGATAATAAAAAACAAGGATTTTCCTCTCCTGATGCCTCTTGGTTTAAAGGAGAAAGTATAGAGTATGTTAAGAGGGAGCTTTCGGTCGTCTCTTCTATTTTTAGTCAGAATGTTATTAACGAAATCGTTGATCAACATGTTTCTGGGATTAAAAACAATCGCTTAGCCATTTGGTCTTTTCTGCACTTAGAAGAAATATTTCCTGTATTTTTAATGAAGTAAACCATGAATATTGTTTTATTCGGATCAACAGATGTCACTTTAGCTGTGGCAGATTTCTTGTCAAATGAGTCTCATCAAATAGGAGCAATTGTAACTGTCTCAGAAACTTTCAGCATAAGTTACAAGCCAGATGGGGTAAAGAATAGCCGGTTTGTAGACATGGTTGCATGGGGGAAAGAAAAAGGCATCCCTGTTATTATTTATAAAAATACAGATCAAACCATTTCTGATTTAAAAAATCTGGGGATAAGCCTAGACTTTGCTATAGTGGTTGGGTGGTTTCATATGATTCAAAAAAAACTAAGAGATCTATTCTTCTCTGGATGTGCTGGATTTCATGCTTCTTTGTTGCCTCAGTTAAGAGGAGGAGCCCCATTAAATTGGGCAATTTTGCTTAATCTTAGAGAAACGGGGGTAAGTTTTTTTGAGTTTTCTGACGGAGTAGATGATGGCCCGTTATATGCTCAAGAAAAATTTTCCATAAGAGATGGAGATTACATAGGCGATCTTATTAAAAAAAGTGAGAAGTCTATTATAAAAATGTTAGGCTATACTCTGCCTCAAATTAAAAGAAATCATTCTTTAAAACACCCCCAGAAAGGGGCCCCCTCTTACTGTGGGCAAAGAGTCCCAGAAGATAGTCAAATTGACTGGAATGATCCGGCTAAAAACATTCTAAGATTAATAAGAGCATCTTCAGCGCCTTATCCCGGAGCCTATAGTTTTTTGGATACAGAAAAAGTTATTATTTGGAAGGCAGAAACCTCCAAGATCGAGGTTTATGGTATTCCAGGACAAATCCTTATCGCTGATGGTATCCATATTGCATGCAAAGAGGGGGCCGTGACCTTAAGAGAATATCAAAGCAATTTTCAGATAGAAAAGTCCAATCATAAAAAGCTTAGATTCTTACATGGTTATTAAAGAAAAGAAATATATTATTGTTTTTGGAAACCTTCTTTCCTATAGTAAAGTGATTTCAACACTCCTTAATAGGTACGGCATTGATGCTATCTCAATAGATAGCACGAAAGAACCTAGAGTTACCCCCTATTTCATTGCTCCTTTTAAACTAGAGAACACCTCTGTGGAATACCTTGTGCAGCATTCTTCATTAGTTATTTCTTTAGGGCCAACCGCATTACATGAACTAGGCAGACTTACGTCCATAAAAGAATTTCTAATAAAAAGAAAAAAAATTGCGGTTATTACCCAAGGATCTGATATAACAGAGTTTATTGATAGCCCATCTATGTATGGACTCCTCTATAGATTTTTACTAAGAAGGAGTGTTTTTAATCTTCTATGTCCCTATAAAGCAACAGTGTCTAAATTTTTAAACCATTCTATTACTAATATGTTTTGGTCAAGGCTTCCTCATGCTCTTCCCGATTTCTCTAGAAAATCAAAACATAATAAAAAGAAAAGATTACAGTTTTTTCATCCCTCCAATCTTGATTGGGCGCATACAGATAACAAATCTGGAAGAAATTCAACCAAAGGAAATGATCGTTTTTTAAGGGCATTTAAAAAAGCTATTGACCACGGCATAAAAGTACATTGCCATATTCTTGATCGGGGGCCCGATCGTCTGCTGGCTCGAAAGTTTATTGAAGAAAATAATCTTCAGCTTTTTTTTACGTGGCATAATGATATGAATAGGAAAGAGCTTTATGCCTT
Organism: uncultured Alphaproteobacteria bacterium; assembly: GCA_903912365.1. Taxonomy (GTDB): domain Bacteria; phylum Pseudomonadota; class Alphaproteobacteria; order UBA7879; family UBA5542; genus CAIWGV01. Next base: position 34,333 of record CAIWGV010000022.1, on the reverse strand, counting down.
GATGAGAGAGTCTGATATCATCGTTGATCAATTCGACGTAGGCGGCCTAGGTGGGATTGCCTGTGAGGCCATGGCTCAAAGAAAACCAGTTATGATTTATATGGACAAAAATTGTTGGCCTTTGGTTTATAGGGAGGAGCCGCCAGTTATTAATTGTCATACAGAAGACGAAATTTACCAGGCCATTCTTAAATGGTCCGACCGCAAGACCTTGCAAGAGCTTGGAGAGAATGCAGAAAAATGGATAAGAAAGTATCATGATATTCATACGGCAGATTTTTCTGAGTTTATTTTAAGAGTATGCCTTGCTGCAGGACTAGAGTGGCCACGAAAAGATTTGGCTAGGCCTAGAAACTAGAATGGAAATTCCCTTTACACAAACCCAAATTTGGGCTCGAATTAATCAGTATTTTAATCGTTTGGATCCTACACTTATAGAGCACTCTGAGATAAAATGTTTGTTTGGGATTGACAAAAAAAACTCCTCTTTAACTTCCTTTAATGGTCCGATTGCTTCTGAGGAAATTTCTGCTCAAGAGTTTAATGATTTTCTTAAAAAAGTTTTAAAAACAGCAAAAGAAAATAGAATACTTGATGTTAATTTCAGATCTTTGCCCCCTATGCGTCAATGGAACCTAGGTGTAGAGCTAGAGTTTTTAAAAATGGGCTTTAAAAAGCAAGAATGGCAAACATTCATTGTCGATCTAAGAGCATCGGAAGAAAATCTCTTAAAAAGTTTTGACCATTCTGCTCGGAAAGGTATTAAAAAAACAACATCATTAGGGGTTCTGGTTGAAAGATGTGATAGGTTTGAAAAATTCTTTAAAAGATTTTTAATACCCTATTGTAACGCTACAAAGAGAGAGATTAAGGAGAAAAAATTCTATGAGAATGGATGGGATCTGGACACAGAAAATGTTTATAATTACTGGACTGCACAAACTGAGCAAGGGGAGCCTTTGGGGTTTCTGGGAACTTATAGGTATAATTCAGTAGCTACAGAAATTATGTCTTCCCTTACGCCCTTGGCCCTCGAAAGAAAGATTCCCGTACAGGATCTTTTACATTGGGAGATCATGAGATATCACAAAACCCTTGGGGATTCTTATTTTGATTTAGCTGGATTCAATCCCAACCCTATTTCTGAGAAAGAAAAAAATATAAAAAGATTTAAACAAAAATGGGAAGGTGAAGTTTACGATGTATCTTCTTACACTTTCGATGGGCGGTCTTATATAAAAAAACTGATTTTAAGTATTGCAGGAAAAATCTATGCTTAAATTTTGGAAAAATGCTGGAATCATGGCTTTCGCTGAGATTTTTCTAAAATTAAAAGCACTATTTATGATGCCTTTTATCACAAAATACCTGGGAGCTGTCAATTATGGCATTTGGTCTCAGGTAATGGTAATTGTCTCCCTGCTGTCCCCTTTAATTTTCTGCGGGATGGAAAACTCTTTAGGAAGATTTCTACCAGGACGTCCCATTGAACAGCAGAGAAAAGAATTTACGGGATGGTTTATTTTTGGGGTATGTTCCAGCATCTGTTTATTTGTATGCATATTTATTATTAGCAATCCGCTATCAGAATTATTCTTTGGAACTACAAAAGAATTTTCTCCATTTATAGTACTGGCAGGATTAAACATCGTAGTAACGTGTTTGCTTACAGGCATTCGGAGTTGGTTTAGAGTGCAAAACGATGCATGGTCTTTGGTAATAATTACCGTCATGCAAAATCTTTTACAAATGGGAGTAGTAATTGGCGTGCTTCTTAGTCAAAAAGGGATTTACGAACTTGTCTCATGGAGCTTGGTTTCAGATTGTTTGTTAATGGCTGGGTATTTAATCTATATGCTCAGAAATAATATTTTTGCAAGCCCTTCACTAGGATGGCTAAAACCCTATTTCAAATTTGGAATCATCTTTCTGCCTTCTGGTTATGCCGTATGGGTTTTGAATAGTTTGGATCGAGTTTTTTTAGCTCAATATCATTCTTTGGCTGATATTGGAATATACTCGATAGGCTTTACTATAGGGTATACTTTGATACAAGTTATTGTAAATCCCATTTGGAATCTGTTTCCAACAAAATCTGCAGAATTCTATAATCTCGGTGAGTTTCAAGAAATAAATCTTCTTCTTAATCAATCTATTAAACTCATTTGTTGGATTATATTTCCTTCAATTTTTGGTTTTATTTTGATAGGGCGTCAGCTTTTGGGGATTTTATCTACAGATGAATTTGCATCAGGCTATTTGGTAATTCCAATTATATTATCTGGGTATTGCAGTTCTATATTATCTTCTTATTTTGAAACCATACTGACTCTAAAGAACAAACCTCATTTTAGTACCATTTTTACATTATTGTCCTGTAGTATTAATATCATTCTTAATTTCCTTTTAATTCCAAAATTTTCCTATATCGGGGCAGCAGTTGCAACGACGATTTCTTTTATGTTTCAGTTAGGGATAAGTATTTTTTATGCTTCAAAAGAAAATTTAATCGAATTAGATAAAAAATCCCTTGCAAAAATATTATTAGCTTCTACTACTATGTTTTGTGGAACCTACATTGTAAAAAGTTGCTGGCTTAACAGTGGGGGCCTATGGGCTTTCTTATTGCCAATTTTTCTTGGAATTTTTTTATATAGCAGCCTGACATATCTATTGAAAATCTACGATTTCAAGTATCTCATAAAAAATTTAAGAGGGGAGTCAAGTGTCTAAAACCCCCGATTTTGTTGTAAATATTATTAAAATGTTCTGGTCTCCTGGGAAAAAAATTCTAGAAATTGGGTGTGGACCGGCTTTATTAAGAAGAGAGTTTGGAAAAGACTACACAGGAGTAGATATAATCTCAGATCCGTATTCTCTGGATCTGCTTCGAGATGTAGATATTGTCTGCTCTGCTGACAATTTACAAGTGAGGGATAATTCAATAGACATCGTTGTTATAAAGTCTGCATTCTATCTTTTTGACTCTCATACAAACTCTTTAAAAGAGTCCCTGAGAGTTTTAAAGCCCAATGGAAAACTTCTTATCTTTGATTACAATAAACGGACTCAAAAAGTCTTACAAAAAAAAGAGGGGCATAATAGATATCCCTGCTGGACGCAGTGGGACTTAAAAAAATTAGTTCAAAGCAATGGATTTAAAAATGTTGATCTTTTATTGGCGGAAGATAAACCTTCTGAAAAACTAAGAAAAACCTATAGGCTCTTAAAAAATGAATTTCGAGGTACCTGGGCCATAGTATGCGGAACAAAATAAGATGAGCCCAAAGCCTTATTTAATAGATGGAAAAAAGCTCACAGCTGAGGAAACTAAAAAACTATTTCTTGGAGGTGGCCTTGGAGAAAGAGAAAAAGTAGCTTTATCCATGATTTCCAACCTAAATGATAACAAAACAATAGTAGATCTAGGGTGTCTCTACGGATTCTTTTGCAAAGCATTGACAAAAAAATTTCCAAAATCTAATGTCATTGCGGGCGATTATAACGAAGAAAATTTAAAAATTTCACGTTTTCTTCACTCGGAGATTTCCTCCTTGTTCAAACAATTAAATGCTTATAATTTAAATTTAAAATCTGATTCTGTGGATATTCTAACGTTCCAAGAGGTAATTGAACACCTAGAAGGAGCAGCCCAAGCTATCAAGGAAATTAATCGGGTCTTAAAGCCAGGCGGAATACTCATTCTATCAACTCCAACCCCCTACTATTGGAGGGATATGATTCAATCTTTCAAATATGAACTTGTGCGAAAATATTTTAAAAAAGACTTGCCTCTTTCAGATGCAATCTATTTTCATGAACATGAATGGAATCGACATATTTATTGTTGGACACCCTCTACGCTTTATACTCTTTTAAAAGTTAATGGGTTTGAGTATGTCTCTCATGCTTATTGTGAAGACGGCAGGAGCTATATTGAGAAAATCCTACTGAAAATTCTTCCATTTTTCTCTCCAACAATCATCTTAAAGGTTCGGAAGTCATCTGAAGCTCCCAAAAAAATTGTATGATAAAAAAACTCCTCGTTATCATTCCAGATAAACTATCTGCTCTCATACAAAAAGGAGAGGTGGTTTCAAGATATTACAATCCTGGAAATTTATTTGATGAAGTTCACATCATGATGACAAATGATGATCGTCCAGACCCTACTCTTGTGCAGCCTATGGTAGGGGATGCAAAATTATACTTATATAATATAGCCCCACCCAACCACTTTTTTCGAAATACGTTTGGCTGGCAATTTTTTTTAACGCGGAATTGGGTTAATTCAGTTTTGGAAGAGATAAATACGATAAAACCAAATCTTGTAAGAACCCATAATAATTTTTTGGAAGGCTATATAGCCTCACAAATTAAAAACAAATTTAATGTGCCCTATGTAACCTCTCTCCACGGTGTGTGGGACGAGGATGATTTAGGAACATTCAAAGCTAAAATTCATCGTTTCTTTCGAAAAAAAATTGAACGGATTACACTAAAAAATGCTGACTCCGTCATATGTGTTTACTCTTCTGTTCTTCGATATGCAAAACAATATGGGGCTAAAAACCCCCAATTAATCCAAAATTTTGTCGGGGGGGCGCACATAAAACCCAAATCATCTTGGAAACTTTCCAAGCCTATTAAACTCATTACTGTCAACCGGCAGCTGCCAGAAAAGAATCCAGAAAACATTATAAAAGCATTGAGTTTATTACCCTATGATTTTGAGTATCAAGTTATTGGTGACGGAACTCTTCATAATCACTTGAAACTTATTGCAAAGAGCTTAGGGCTAGAGAGAAAAATAAAATTCATTAAGTCATTACCGAATTCAAAAATATGCCATCTTTATTTCCAATCTGATTTTATGGTAAGCAATTGCCATTACAAAGGAATATCGAAAACTATTATCGAAGCCGGTCTTTCAGGGCTCCCTATTATTTTAAACAAATATGCGGATAACTATAAATTAGCTGAATATGAGGGGGGATGGATTAGAGAATGTTCAGACACACCGGAAGGATATGCATCGGCTTTAGATAATCTAATTAAAGATTCAAAAAAAAGAGAAAATCTGGGGAAAAAAGCTCTCTCTCTTACTCATAAGAAATTCTCTCCCGCTAAATTAGAAGAACAAGTTTGTAAGATCTACCGGTCTCTCCTAAAAAAATGAAAATTATTAGTATCGTCGGAGCACGGCCACAATTTATTAAGCTTGCCCCCATATCCAGGGAATTAAAAAAACACAAAAATGTTGTTCATAAAATCATTCATACGGGCCAGCATTATGATGAAAAAATGTCTGGAAGTTTCTTTGAAGAACTTGAAATTCCAGAGCCTGATTATAACCTCTTAGTAGGATCGGGGACCCATGCAGAACAAACAGGAAAAGCACTCGAAGGGATAGAAAAAATTCTGATTGAAGAGTCCCCCCATCATGTAATTGTTTTTGGGGATACCAATGCAACTCTATCTGGGGTATTGGCTGCTTCTAAAATACACATTCCCATTTCCCATATTGAGGCCGGGCTAAGATCCTATAACCTTAAAATGCCTGAAGAAATTAACCGCCTCATTGCAGACCGGCTATCGACTTACCTATTTTGCCCTAATGAAGAAAGTATTAGAAACTTGGCAAAAGAAGGCGTTCATCAAGGAGTCTTTAACGTGGGGGATGTTATGGTTGATCAGATCGAATACATCAAAAAATTAAGTGGCAAAGATATTCCAAAACAGCCCTATATCTTTATGACCCTCCATCGTCAGGAAACTGGAAACTCCCTCAACATGCTTAACCCTATATTTTTAGAACTCAATAAGATATCCGAAAAAATACCTATTGTTTTTCCAGCCCATCCTCGCATAAAAAAATTAATAGAATCTTCTCATATTCAGTTTAGTGAAAATTTTAATTTGGTAGACCCTTTGGGATATTTAGACTCTATTAATTTTATAAAAAATGCAGAATGCATTATAACTGACTCAGGTGGGATCCAGAAGGAAGCCTATATATTAAAAATACCCTGTATAACACTTCGCACGGAAACTGAATGGACTGATACATTGCAGGAAGGTTGGAATACTCTCGTTTTTTTCAATTTGGAGAAGTTTAGAGAAGCATTTAGATTAGCCTTAGGATTTGATAGAAAAAAACCCCAGATAAATTTTTATGGCGACGGGCATGCGTCAGAAAAAATTATTAGAAAAATACTAAATTCATGAAAACTCTTCATCTTATTTGCGCAGCACGGCCCAATTTTATGAAAATTGCACCCCTTTATCATGCGTTAAAAAATGAAAATTGGTGTGATCTCAAAATTGTACATACGGGGCAGCACTATGATTATCAAATGTCTCAGGCTTTCTTTGATGATTTAGACTTACCTTCTCCCCATTATTCCTTAGAGGTGGGGAAGGGGACACATGCTGAGCAAACGGGTCAAACAATGCTAGCTTACGAAAAATTGTGTTTGACTGAATCACGCCCTAATCTTGTAGTTGTTGTGGGGGATGTGAATGCAACACTAGCATGTTCCATAGCCGCAAAGAAGCTAAATTTGAAGGTAGCACATCTTGAAGCAGGTCTGAGAAGTTTTGACCGTTCCATGCCGGAAGAAATCAATCGAATCGTGACAGATTCCATAAGTGATTATTATTGGACACCTTCAGAAGATGCTACAAAAAACCTTCTTCGAGAAGGGGTGCACCCAGAACAAATCAGTTTTGTTGGAAACATCATGATTGATACCCATTGTATGATGAAGGATAAGATTAATAAAAAGCGAACTTCTGAATTATTTGGAGTTGAGGAGGGGGGGTATGTGGTGATGACTCTACACCGTCCCATAAATGTAGATTCAAAAGAGATTCTCCAAAGCATTTTTGAAAAGATATCTCAAATTGATTTGCCCCTAATCTTTCCAGTGCACCCTCGTACAAAGAAAGCTCTCACGGAGATAAAGAATATCCCTAAAAATTTAAAGATAGTCGACCCTCTTGGTTATGTCGATTTTATGAACCTTATCTCCAGTGCAGCCTACATCATTTCAGATTCAGGCGGGATTCAAGAAGAAACTACTTATTTGGGGATTCCTTGTTTTACACTGCGTGATACCACAGAAAGACCTATAACGATTACCATTGGGTCTAACCAATTGGTTAATATCTATAATTTGCTGGATAAAATTAAGCACCCTAAAAAGGGGTCTATTCCTCCTTTATGGGACGGAAAGACCTCCGAGAGGATAAAAGATATTATTGAAAGAATTATATAATGTTGCTCCTTAAAATCCTGAATCGCATTGACCCCAACCTCATCTGGGCGTTATATGCAAAAAGATGCAAAAAAGTACTAGATAGATCTTACTTCATCTTATCTTTCGACTGCGATACAGAGGAAGATATTTCAGTAGTTTGGGATGTCCACTCAAAACTCCAAGACATTGGTATCACACCTGTTTATGCCGTGCCTGGCGCTCTCCTAAAAAAAGGACATAAAGTTTATAAAAGGATACAGAAAACCGGAGCTGAATTTATCAATCATGGGGGGAGAGAGCATACCTATTTTGATAAAACGCTCAGTCGCCATGCCAGCTGTTTCTTTTATGATCAGGAGTCTTATTCGACTGTAAAAGAAGATATCTTTTTGGGACACAAGATCTTAAAGGATGTTCTGGGAGTCACCGCCAACGGATGGCGCACCCCTCATTTTGGAACATTTCAGAAACCAGAGGATTTAGAGTTTTTATGCTCAGTTCTTAAAGAATTAGACTATAAGTTCTCTACCTCCACAAGCCCTCAGATGGCTTATCAATATGACCCGATTTATAAGACCCACAGCCTTATAGAAATACCTGTAACAGGTATTTTTTCAGAACCTTTCAATATTATGGACACGTGGGCTTATTTTGGGGCTCCAGACAGAGTCAAAACACCCGAAGATTATTTAGTTGATGTAAACTCTATAAAAAAACTTGCATCAGAAACTCCTCTTCTTATCAATATTTATGGGGATCCAAGTCATATCCATGATCAGCCTAAATTCTTTCAAGCAATGAAAAATCTTGTGGATATTACTCCCAATGTGAGCTACTCTCATCTCCTAAAGGATACCTATGGAAAAATACGCTCTCTTCGATAACTCTTTCTTCAGAAGAAAGCCTTTGTGGCTCCCTCAAAAACTTTATCGTGTTGTTTGTCAAAGATCAAACCCCCGCTCAAGAGAATATATGACCATTCTTCTAAAAGAAACGTATCCCAATGCAAAACTAACAGAGATAGAGAAAGTGCCTCCTGAGATAAAAGAAATTATCTTACTTTATCCTGACTCTATTGGCTTAGGTTGGTTGAATATGGAGAGAAACTCTCTAAAAAGATTTAAAACGGTAACTGTTCTAAATGGCCGCAAACGTGGCTTCTCCCTGACAAACAAAACTCAAAGAGAGCTTTTACTAAGGCGCTTTTTAGAAACAACTTTTTTATCCGAACTTCTTTTAACTCCCTTTCTCTTACTCGCAGGGACTTTTTTAGCCATCAAAGATTGGATGGCGGGGAGATCATAATGTCAAAAAAATCGATTCAAAATTGGTGGGCAAAAAACCCGATGACTTATGGGGAAACTCATGGGCAGACCATCTATACAGATAGCTCTCACTCTTTGGGAACAAAGGAATTTTTTAATCGGGTTGATCAGGAGTTCTATAGTTGGAACCAACCGCTTCACGACCAAAAGCCCTTCGATCGTTTATTCCCTTATAAATCCTATAAGAATAAAGAGGTTCTAGAAATTGGATGTGGTCTCGGCACTATGCTTATGAATTGGGCCCAGAATGGCGCCCAGTGTACAGGGGTTGATTTAAACCCAACTTCTATCGAACAGACTAAAAAACGTTTTAAAACTCACAAATTAAAAGGCAATATCAAACTTGAGGATGCAAATCATCTCCCCTTTAAAGACAATCAATTTGACTATGTTTATTCTTGGGGAGTTCTCCATCACTCCCCAAATTTAGACGTATCTATTAAAGAACTTTTTCGAGTCCTTAAGCCAGGGGGAGGATTTGGCATTATGCTTTATAATCGAGAAAGTTTGTATCAATGGTATATGACAGATTATGTAGAAGGATTTCTCCATCAAGAAGGAAAGTTTTTAACACCCCTTGAGCTTAGTAGTCGTTATGGAGATGGTCATAAAGAAGAAGGAAACCCCCACACGTGGCCTATTACGAAAAAAGAAGGATTAGATCTAGTAAGTCCTTTCAGCAACAATGTAAGGGTACGTGTTTTAGGAACCGACTTAGATTGTGTGCTACGCTTTATGCTGCCAGGGATTATCGATAAGACTCCCAAAAGTATTGTAAAAGCACTCGCACGCAGGTGGGGATGGAGTTTGTGGTTCTCTGGAACTAAAAAAGACTAAATTATGTGTGGTATAGCAGGGATAATAGGTTCTTTTCATAAAACTTCAGGAGAAGTTTTGGTAGGAAGAATGCTCAAAGTTATTCGACATCGTGGCCCGGATTCTCAAGGACTATGGGCTACAAATAATTTTGCCTTTGGTATGAGGCGCCTTAGCATTATCGATCTTGAGGGAGGTGACCAACCAATCTGGTCTGATGAAGGCGTAGGCATTGTTTTTAACGGAGAAATTTATAACTTTAAACGCTTAAGAGAAGAGCTTGAAAAAACAGACATTGTTTTTAAAACTCATTCTGACACAGAGGTTGTTCTACAGCTCTATTTAAAAAAAGGAATGGATGCTATTCAGGATCTTGAGGGAATGTTTGCTATTTGTATTTACGACCCCCGCACACAAAAAGTCATTCTAGTCCGCGATCGTCTCGGGGTTAAGCCTCTCTATTACTATCATAAGGACAGCGTCTTTATTTTCGGCAGCGAAATAAAATCAATTTTAGAAGCCCTTCCTCTCCAACCGGATATCACAAAACAGGCCGTATGGGATTATTTAACACTTCGGTATGTTCCAGGTCCTGAAACAATTTGGCAGGATATTTATAAATTGGAACCTGGACATTTTCTTGAATATGCTCTTAAAAGTCATGGCTTTAAAATTGAAAAATATTGGTCATTCCAATTTTACTCTGAGAAAATCCAAAAAAATAGAAATTATGAGAAAGAATTTGAGGGCCTTTTTTTAGAAGCCGTGGAAAAACGCCTTCTTGCTTCCGATGTGCCTGTAGGGATCTTGCTGAGTGGGGGGCTCGATTCCAGTGCTGTTGCTGCGGCAGCGGTAGAATTGGGACATAAAAACTTTCATACTTTCTCTATCGGGTTTGAGGATGGAGGAAACTTTAGCGAACTTCAGTACGCAAGAAAGGTAGCCGAGCATATCGGGTCAAATCATCATGAAATCATCATTTCTCAAAAAGAGTTTATGGGCTTTTTGGGTGAGTTTATTTGGTATGCTGATGAGCCTCTTGCAGATCTAGCCTCCATTCCGCTTTATTATGTTTCAAAGTTAGCATCACAATATGTAAAAGTTGTTTTGTCAGGGGAGGGGGCTGATGAAGTTTTAGCTGGGTATAATATGGATCAATTGGCTCAAAAACTATTCTATCTCAAACAAGCCGATTTCCTGCCCAAAGCATGCCTTGAGCGTCTTCCTTATAAGAGCCTTCAAACTTTGTCTAAATCTGGATACTCAAATTTCCTCAAACACACCCCCATGTATATCTCCAATGTTTTTTCTGAAAAAGAAAAACTAGAGCTATGTCAGTTCCAAGCTAACCACTCCACCGAGCAATACATTCGAGACCTATACAAAAACACACCTTCTCCAAACCCCATTGACCAACTTCAACAAGCTTACTGTCAGTCATGGCTTGTTGAAGACCTCTTAATGAAAGCAGACAAAATGAGCATGGCAACCTCCCTAGAACTTCGGGTGCCCTTTTTAGATCATAGTTTAGTTGAATGGGCAACCAAGCTTCCCTTGGAGTGGAAAGTAGGATCTTGGAGGAGGGGTTTTACAACTAAGAAAATTTTAAGAAATTTTGCTGCGAGGAGAATTCCTAACGAAATTATAGATCGCCCGAAACAAGGATTTCCTGTGCCTGCTTATAATTGGATACAAAAAGATCTCTTAAAATTTGTCCATGAACCCTTAAAAAATCCCCAATTAAACTCTTGGCTTCACACAGATAAACTATCTCCTTTAGTTGATCAATTACAAGAAGGGTCGATGGAAGCGTCTCATAAGGTTTGGAATCTTCTTGTTCTCTCATTATGGCTTAAAAAATGGATCAAATAAAAGTCCTCTTTCTGACCAATTATTATCCCCCAGAAAAATATCCTCGCGCTATCCAAATTAGCCATTTAGTTCAATATCTACGAACAAAAATTTCTTTGGAGGTGCTCACTTTTCCTTCTGAAAAAACTGGGGACTCTTCCTTATTAAGCTTCACGCCTTTAAACAATGTCCTTTATGCTAAAAAGTCAAAAATTTCTATGTTTCTTGAAAAATCAAGGGGATATTTTTTAAAGAAAGAACTACTTCTCGACCTTGGTTACTTTCTACATTTTGATCTTTTCAAAAAAGCAAAAAATTTAATAGAACCTTCGGGCATTAACGTTATCGTAACTTTTGGACAGCCCATGTCTACGCATATAGCAGGGTTAAAGCTAAAGAAAAAATTTCCACATTTGAAATGGATAGCTCATTTTAGCGATCCCTGGGTAGACAATAACTTTAATAATTTCAATTGGTGGTTGAAATTTATCAATCAACATTATCAAGACCGGGTCTTTGGAGCTGCCAATGAATTAATTTTTACATCTCAAGAAACCATAGACCTTGTGATGAGGCCATACCCACCTTCAATTTCCTCTAAAGCTTCCTGTCTTCCTCACTGTTTTAACCCCTCCTTATATCCAAACTCTAAAAAACAAGATAAGATTTTTCAAATCCGATATCTTGGAAATTTTTATGGAGATCGACAACCTGATTCTTTATTTAAAGCCCTTAAAATTATACCCAAAAGGGCGTTGAAAAACATTCAAATTGAATTCGTTGGGTCTGGGACTAAAAATACTATAAAATCTTATGGTCTAGAAAGGAATGTTATTACAAAATCATCCATTGATTACCTAAAATCACTTAAACTTATGAAAGAAAGCGATCTTTTGCTTATTATTGATGCTCCTGCAAAAATAAGCCCATTTCTTCCAAGCAAACTAATTGATTACATTGGAGCTAATAAACCTATTTTTGGGATAACTCCTCAAGGAACCTCTCAAAAACTTATTACGGAAATGGGGTTTTTAACAGCTCCTCCAAATAACCCAAAAGAAATTTCTGAAAAACTATTTCAAATGATTAAGAAAATGCAGCTTACGAATGGGTTAAGCATTCCACAAAAGATCCGTGATAAATATTCAATTGATGTAGTTGGCCAAAAAATGCTGGATCTTCTAACAAAGTAGTTTTTATATTTCTCCCATCTATTCTTTCCATAATGTGACTTCTTTACTTTTTATATCTTAATCCTATAAACACCCCCCACAATAAAATTTGAGCCTGCAAAAGCATGTATGCTATACTTAGTACATGAGAGAAACTACCCGCCATGTCCCTAAGACTTTACCAGCCTTTTTTTGGTACATTGTAAAGCCCTATAAATATGCCCTTCTCTTTTTGATGGCTTTAGGCTGTCTTTGGGCTTTAGAAACCTCTCTGACTCCCTATGTTATGAAGGAAATCATTGACCGAATCGCCACTTACCATGGGGATTTTGAAGGAGCATTTCATCTTCTTGCTCCTTTTGTCTTTTGTTACGTAGGTCTGACGGTCATGAATGCCTGCAGTTTTCGCTTGCGCGAGTGGATCATCCTAAAAACCATTCCCGCCATCCAAAAAGACATCTGGACCACCTTCTTTGACTATCTGATGGATCACTCTCATCGATTCTTCCAAAAAAATTATTCGGGTACTTTAGCAAATAAAATTGCCGATATGACCCGAGGTGTAGATGATTTCTTAAAAAATATTGCAGAGCTTTTCATCACCCAAGTTCTGGCTCTTCTTATTGCCTGCGTTGCCATGTATACGGTTAACCCCTGGTTTGCCATCGCTCTCTTTTCCTGGGCTGTTATATTCCTCTCTTTCTCCATTCTTAGCGCTAAAAAAGCCCATTATCTTGCCCATATCTACTCCGAAGATTTTAGCTTGCTTGTGGGAAAAACCCTCGACAGCATTAACAATGTCATCAATATTCGGATGTTTTCGCGGAAAACCCATGAGACCCGGAACATTCAGCAACAGTTATCCGCTAATGTGAAAAAAGACCAAACTCTTCAAAAATATTTGTTAAAAGTCCGGGCTTTTCAAGATTTAACCCTGATTATTTTAATCGCCATCATGTTAAATCTCTTGATTTACTACTACACACAAGGCACGGTCACCATCGGAGATTTTGCCTTCATCCTCACTCTCTCCGTCTCTATCTTTAATGGCATTTGGTATTTGGCCGCAGAACTCGTGAAAATGCCTGAAATCATCGGCCGTTGCTCTCAAGCCCTCTCCATTCTTTCAACGCTTCATGAGGTCAGCGACAAAGAAAATGCTAAGCCTCTGGTGGTGAAAAAAGGCAAAATTGAATTCCAAAATGTCACGTTCCACTATGTCCGAAATAATAATATTTTCAAAAATGTTTCTTTGACCATTGAGGCTGACAAAAAGGTAGGGCTCGTTGGCTTTTCAGGAAGCGGCAAAACAACCTTCTCCAACCTCATCTTGCGCTACTTTGATGTGCATGGTGGCCGCATCCTTATAGATGGGCAGGATATTTCTCAGGTAACCCAAAAATCCCTGCGCCAAGCCATCTCCTTGATTCCCCAAGACATCTGCCTGTTTCATAGAAGTATTATGGAAAACATCCGATATGCCAAGTTGGACGCAACGGACGAAGAAGTTATTGAAGCGGCCAAAAAAGCGGGCGCTCATGATTTCATTATGCACCTGGAGCATGGGTACAATACAACCGCAGAAGAGCGTGGCAGCAAGCTTTCAGGAGGGCAACGCCAACGGATCGCCATCGCCCGAGCCATCCTAAAGAATGCCCCTATCCTCATCTTGGATGAGGCAACGTCAGCCCTTGACTCTGTCACGGAAAGAGAAATTCAGAAAAGCTTGGATCGCCTGATGAAAGGCAAAACCACCCTCGTCATCGCCCACCGTCTTTCAACCCTTGCTAATATGGACCGGATCTTGGTCTTTAAGGATGGCACCATTGTGGAAGATGGCACCCACAAAGAACTTCTTAAAAAGAAAGGCTACTACGCCCACTTCTGGGAAGTGCAGTCTAATCCGAATTGACACCCGTCTCAAGGGGGAGGGCCCGCGGCCTCTCCCCCCTGCAGCTCCACCTCAGCGGGGGTTCGCAGTTGCTCCCGAAGGCTTTGATGGAGCATTTTAGACTTTCGCTTTCCCATTAAAACTGTAGCCCCGACGATAGTTGTCAGAAGTAAGAATCCCGTTAGGGAAACCACCACAGCGTATTCCTCATAAAGCCCCTTCCCCAAATGCCTCATGCGCTCGGGGTCTCCTGTCGGGGCAAAGAGAGAAGTGTGCCAAATAAAAGGCTGTACTTTCACGGTCAGAAGAAAGATCAGCTCTGCCAGTAAGAGCCCTGCTGCCGCCCAACAAATGCTTTTGTAGATCCAAGAAGGTTTTTCAGGGGTTACAGAAGGTCTTACCATAAACAAGCTGAAAAGGCTCAGGAGGAAAAAAGCTCCTCCATAAACAATCAGGAAGAGGAATCCCAAAAATTCAGCCTCAATCATCATGAACAAGAAGGCTGCCTGAATAAACAGCATCAAGAAGGATACAGCCCCATAGATGGGTTTTCGGCTAAAGATTGCCACACAGGCTGCCCCAATAAGTCCCACCGATAGCTTATAAAAAACGATATCTATGAATGTTAAGCCCATTAAGGATTCTTTGCGTCACGCCTTTGCACAATCGCATCCTCCCACCTGTCTCCATTTGAAAGAAGTTTTTCCTTGTCATACACCAGCTCTGCCTTGGTTTCTGTGGAGTATTCATAATTAGGCCCCAAGGCGATAGCCTCCACGGGGCAAGCCTCCTCACAAAGCCCACAGGAAATACACTGCGTCATGTTCACTTGAAAAGATGTAGCGTGGGGGCGCCCATCTGCCCCCTCCTCTCCCCGCACAATAATAGCCTGAGCGGGGCAGACAGCTTCACAGAGCTTACAGGCCACACACCGCTCTTCCCCATTAGGGTAACGCCTGAGCATGATCTCTCCCCGAAACTCAGGACTGAGGGGATTTTTTTCAAAGGGATAATTAACAAGGGGCTTGGATTTAAAGATGTTTGCAAATGTTGTGCAGAAACTCTTCGCGAAGAAATAACTCTTTGAAAAATTGGGTGCGGAAAATTTACTCATGCTACGCTCAAGCATACAACACCTTATTGCTTTTGACAAATGAAGCAGCCATCTGTATGGTTTAAGGCAGCTATGAAAGATTCCATCCACAAACTGTACAACTGGCTTCTGGCCAAATCTAGACACCCCCACGCCTTTTGGTATTTGGGAATTATCTCCTTTACGGAAAGTTCCGTGTCCTTCATTCCCCCCGATCCGATGATGATTCCCATGATTGTGGCCGATAAAAAGCGGGCTTGGACATTGGCCCTTTGGACAACCTTTACCTCTGTTGCGGGTGGATTTTTAGGGTATGCTATCGGGTTTTATCTGTTTGAAAGACTAGGCATTCCCATTCTAAAAGCCTATGGCCTCATGGAGCATTTGGCCTCTTTTGAGGAATTTTTTCATACATGGGGATTTTGGGCCATTATGATTAAAGCTCTCACCCCCATTCCCTTTAAACTTGTTACCATTACGGCCGGTGCCTTGAAGTTCAACATTTGGACTTTCTTTGTGGCGTCCACCCTTTCCCGAGGGTTTCGCTTTTTTGTGGAGGCCGCTCTTCTCTGGAAATTCGGGGAACAAATAAACCGCATTATTCAAAAGCATATGATGCTGGTGGGCACCCTCTTTGTAATCGCTCTGGTGGGGGGATTCATTGTGGTAAGGTATTTGTTTTAGGGTCGATCTTCTTCCCACCTAGGATTCCGATCCTTGTCCACCACCATGGCGCGGATGCCCTCATGAAACTCGGCGCGGTGCATAAGTTTTTTGGCAAGCGTTACTTCCACACCAATAGCTTGATGGAAGGATTTTCCGGAAGCGTTCTCTAAAAGTTCATAGGTTGCCTTCAGGCTTGAGGGAGAGGCTGTGGCCAGCAAAGCCTCTATCTTATGACGCCACTGGTTCTTGGAAATCTTTAGATGCGCCAGAATATTTTCCAACCCTTCCTCCCCAAACATCGTATCAATGAAATTTCGATGGATCTCTAGCTCCGACATCATGGGGGCTTTCCCTTCGGAAAACACCTCTAAAATCGCATGGATCCCTTCTTTAGGCTGCCCTTTAATATCCACGGTCATCAGAGCCTCAAACAAAAGAGGCATGTTTTCTCTCGAGACATAATGGGTTGCAATACCCACATACACGGCATCCGCCGCATTCATGCGATAGGCCGTAAGTCCTAAGAAGAGTCCCAGTTTACCGGGACATTTGGACAGAAAATAGCTCGCCCCCACATCGGGAAAATACCCAATATTCACTTCTGGCATGGCCATGATCGTATCTTCGGTCACCACCCGTACCGTGCCATGAATGGAGATTCCCATGCCACCCCCCATACAAATGCCAGGGATCAAACTAATATAGGGCTTGGGGTACTCAGCAATGAGACGGATAATCTCATACTCCGTTTCGATAAACTGAGTGAGATGGGCCGCATCCCCCGCTTCCTGGGCTCTGTAGATTTCCTTCAGGTCGCCCCCTGCACAAAAAGCTTTGTCAGAAGAACTCCTCAGAATTACGGCATGAATCTCTGGATCTTCCCTCCATTTTAAAAGATGGGTACGTATTCCTTGCACCATAGAGTCATTCAAAGAATTCAGGGCTTCTGGCCGATTCAGGGTGATAACCCCGAGGCCATTTGTTTCAGTGAAAAGAATACTACTCATCGGGATTTGGGAGGTCACCTTTTGTAAGATCTATATCTTTGGGGGGAGGGAGATCTTTCGATTTTTCTGATCCAAGGTCAATCTCTAAAGGATGTTTTTCAATGGTGGATTGTTTGGCATCTGGCCCCATTCCGGGAACACATCCCCAACTTTCCCAATGACACTGGGGCTTGCCAAAAAGATCACAAGTTTCCTTTGACGCATTGACACGGCACCCTCCCCCTTCTGCGGAGAGTATAAAAGACCCCAACAACAGGAACAAAAAAAGAACTTTTTTCATAATGCCTCCTTAATTTACGGGCCGCCGGGCCTTGAGGGCTGCGGATATGGTCCCGTCATCCAAATAATCCAATTCTCCTCCCATGGGAACCCCGTGGGCTAGTTTTGTTATGCTGATATCCCTCTCTTTGATTTGTTCCGCCACATAGTAAGCGGTTGTTTGCCCTTCTATGGTTGTGCTGAGTGCCATCACTACTTCCTTTACCTTCCCCTTCTCAAGGCGAGCCAACAAGGCAGGAATAGACAGCTTATCGGGCCCCACCCCATCCAGGGCAGACAAAACACCCCCCAACACATGGTAGTGACCTTTGTAACACCCTGAACGCTCCATGGCCCACAAATCATCCACCTCCGCCACAATACAAAGGAGGCTTTCGTCTCTTTCTGGAGATCGACAAAGGGCGCAGGTGGTTTCTGAGTCCAGATTCCCACAAATGGTACAAATTTTGATGGTTTCCGCCACCCGGATCAAACTCAGGCTTAAGGGCTCAAGTGTTGTCTGTTTGTTCTTGATGAGATAGAGGGCGGCTCGGCGCCCGGACCGAGGGCCCAGCCCCGGTAATTTAGACAAAAGTTGAATGAGTCTTTGAATGTCTGGACTATGCACAGGCTCCCCTTAAAATCCAAGTCCTGGAGGAAGCCCCATGCCGCCAGTGGCTTTGCTCATGGCCGCATTACTTGCTTCTTCTACCTTTTTCTTGGCATCGTTAAAAGCTGCTGTGATAAGGTCTTCAAGAATATCTGCCTCTTTTGGATCCAGAACGCTGGGGTCAATCTTGATGGACTTTAGGTCTCCTTTGCCGGAAAGAATCACCTTCACCATACCGCCCCCGGAATTTCCTTCAATCTCTAGAACCTCAAGCTGCTTCTGTACTTCTGCCATGCGCGCTTGCATTTGCTGGGCTTGCTTCATAATATTTCCAAAATTTTGCATCTAAAAACTCTCCTTTTAACTAATTGTAATCTTTGCCCCTGGAAAAAGCTCCGTAATCTTTTGCAGAGTGTTTGTTTCCATGATGGCCTGAATTTTCTCTTCTTGAACCTCTTTTTCTTGAGTGGCTAGGCTTTGCCCTGCCCCTTCTTTTACAACCTCAACACCCCAATTTTGGCCCGTATACTCATTAAGAAGTTTCGTGATTTTACCATGAATATTATCTTCCCCAGGCATTAGGACGCTCAGACAAATCTTGCCGGGCTGAAAGGACTGACTACTCACATTGTGACGCAGATAATCGGCCACCAGAAAATCTTTCTTGGATTCAAAGAGATGTATTACATCTAGGAAACTGGAAACCCCGGGAAGAATTGTCCTCTTCTCTGTCATGGGTTCTTTCTGAATGATCTCTTGCACATGAACCAATCGAATCAGAATAATATCCATGGTTTGAAGGGGGAGAATGGACAGCTTGAGCTCTTGAATTCCCTTCAAAATAATCTGCCAGGACCTTACCAGGTCTTGCACCGAGAGTTGCTCACTCAATTTCTTTGCCCTATCCCCGTAAAGGGAAACGGCGGATGCAGGTGACGACTTCATCACAAGAATGTTATGCGTCAGAGTCAAAAGGTCATGGAGAACGTTCTCAGGATCAGATCCCGCATAGCACAAAGAATGGGCCAATTCCAAAGCTTCTGTTACTTTTCCAGACATAAGGGCACAGAACAAATCCAAAAGCTGGCCTCGATCCAAAAGCCCCAACATACTGCGAACATCTTGTTCTTTCACAAGACCGCTTGAATTCAGAAGAGCTTGTTCTAAGATAGACAGGCCGTCCCGCACAGACCCTTCAGCGGCATCTGCAATGAGCACCAGAGCCCCCTCCTCTGCCTCTACTTTTTCTCCCGAAAGAATATTTCTAAAGTGGGCAATGAGATCTGGTGTTTTGACACGGCGCAAATCAAACCGCTGGCATCGAGACAAAATAGTAAGAGGGACTTTGCGCACTTCGGTCGTAGCAAAGATGAACTTCACATGAAGGGGTGGTTCCTCCAGGGTTTTCAGAAGCGCATTAAAAGCGCTCTTGGACAGCATGTGAACCTCATCCACGATGTAGATCTTGTAACGTCCCATGACGGGATGGTAATTCACCCCTTCCAGGAGGTCGCGGATATTATCCACCCCCGTATGGGTGGCTGCGTCGATTTCCATCACATCCACGTGGCTGTCAGAGGAAATGGCGGTGCATTGAGCGCAAACACCACACGGCTCAGAGGTGGCCTCGCCCTTGCCATCTTCCCCAATACAATTCAGAGCCCGGGCAATAAGGCGCGCGGTAGTGGTTTTACCCACCCCTCGGGTTCCCGTTAAAATAAAGGCGTGAGAAAGCCGACCGGATTCAATGGAGTTTTTTAAGGTTTGAACAAGGAAATCTTGCCCAATCATTTGAGAGAACTTGGTGGGCCTTGTTGTGCGCGCGAGTACCCGATAAGATGAATTTGTTTGATTCATGGTTCCAAAACTAAAAAAGGGACTGGACACACGACCCAGATTAAAACTGCTGCGGCTGCTTCCTTCCAGATCTGACCGGGTTCACAATCCACCTGTCCATGGCCAGCCCCCATTAGAATTTATACCATTTTCACAGAAAACAACAAGGTTTTTATGGTGAGGTCTGGTGTTTTATTACAAGATAGATTAAGTTTATCCCCTAGCTTTTGTATGGTTTATTTGGAATGTCCGCTGATCTATCTACCCTGAAAAAAGGGAAACCCATAACCCTTGGAAATCTGCCCCATGAGGCGGAACCGTTTTTTATCGCCAATTTTATCCGGAAAGCTCCCCCCTCCCAAACTTTTGTATTTGTGACCCAGCATGCCCAATTCCTAGAAGAGTTTGCGGAGGAAATTCAGGCCTTTTGCCCAAATCTTTCTATCCATCTCTTTCCTGACTGGAACTGCCTGCCCTATGATCGCATCTCTCCCTCCTCTAAAATTCTTGCGGAACGTATTGAAACACTGTCCGTCCTTTTGCACCCACCGAAAGAATCTCGCCTTGTAATCACAACACCCTTAGGGCTTCTTCAACGGCTCCCCCCTCGCGCACACTTTGCCGACCAGACTATGATTCTTGAAGCAGGTCATGAGTATGTTCAAGGGACTCTCCTCACCTACCTGACACAAAATGGCTATGAGCGCGCAGAGGTGGTACGGGCCCCGGGCCAATATGCCGTGCGAGGAGGCCTCATGGATTGTTTCCCCACGGGATTTGCCTCTCCTCTCCGACTGGATTTTTTTGGAGACACTCTGGAAACCATTAAGACCTTTGATCCAGAATCTCAGCTAACAACGGGTATTTTGCCCCAGGCAACCCTTCGATCCATGAATGAGGTGCCCCTCACCCCGGAAACCATCCAAACATTCCGCCATCAATATCGGGCGCTTTTTGGTATCAAAAGTCAGTCGGATCCTCTCTATGAATCCATTGCAGAAGGCGCCGTGTTTCAGGGCATGGAACATTGGTTGCCTCTCTTTTATCGAGAAACAAGTACGCTCTTGGACTATGTGCCCTCGGAATCGGTTATTTTTTCTTCCCATCAGGCCCTCGACCAGATCCCTCCAATCCTTGAAAAGATTCATCAGTATTATGAGTTTCGCCTGGAGGAATCAAAAAATCCGAACACTTCTTTTATTTATCGGCCCCTACCCCCAGCTCAGCTTTATAGAGAAGACCTTTCTTTGGCAGGCCACACTCACCTTTCTTTTAGCCCGTTTTTAGGCCCCAAAGATACGGATTCTCGTTTTCGGCCTCTGGGACCCTTGACGGCGCCCTCTGCTCTTCAGGGACATCTGGAAACCACAAAGAAGACCCTTATTTTTACGGCAGCGACCGTGGGGGGATGTGAACGCCTCAAGGCTTTTCTCTCAGATGCACTTCCCATCTTGTCTTCTTGGGATCAGGTTTTGGCTCTGCCTGAAGGCACCCGGGCTCTTTTGCCCCTTTCTTTGGAACATGGATTTTCAGCGCCGGATTTTGAGATTCTTACGGAAGCAGATATTTTTGGAAAAAGGCTTACCTCGCCAGGCTCTCGGAAACGATCCAAGAAGAAAGATCTGTTGGAAATGGATCATTTCCAGATCGATGATTTCTTGGTGCATCAAGAACATGGGATTGGGCGCTATGCAGGATTGCAACAAATTACCATCCAGGAGGCGGCCCATGAATGCTTGTGCCTTGTCTATGATCAAGGAGATAAACTCTTCGTGCCCGTGGAGAACATGGAAGTTCTTTCCTTCTATGCCAGTAAGGATTCAGAGGTAACCCTGGATCGATTGGGGGGAACCAATTGGCAAATTCGGAAAGCGCGCACCAAAAAACGCATCAAGGAAATTGCAGAAAAGCTCATGGCCATTGCGGCTAAACGAAAGATGGCGACGGCAGAGTCTTTCCTGTTGGATACAGCCTCCTATGATAAATTCTGCGCCCTCTTTCCCTATGCGGAAACGGAAGACCAAAAGAATGCCATCCAAGATGTATTGGAAGATTTAGGGGGCACCCATCCCATGGATCGTCTCATCTGTGGAGAAGTGGGCTTTGGGAAAACGGAAGTGGCGCTCCGCGCGGCCTTCATGGTGTCGGCCCAGGGAGCCCAGGTGGCCATCCTTGCCCCCACAACCTTATTAGCCCGGCAACATTATGAAACTTTTGAGAAACGGTTTAAGCCCTTTGGAACAAAGATTGCCCTACTCTCTCGCTTTCAGTCCACCAGCTCAGCTAAGAAAATTAAGGAAGAGGTGGAAAAGGGCGAGATCCAAATTCTTATTGGAACCCATAGTCTCCTGACACCTAATCTAAAGTTCAAAGATTTGGGGCTCTTGATTGTGGATGAAGAACAGCACTTTGGCGTGCAGCAGAAGGAGCTTCTGAAAAAAACATATCCTCAAATTCACGTGATGTCGTTGAGTGCGACCCCCATTCCCCGCACCTTACAAATGGCTATCTCTGGCATTCGGGAACTGAGTCTCATCACCACCCCCCCCATGGAACGAATGCCCATCCAGACGGCGGTCTTTCCCTTTGATGGGCTCACGGTGCGCGAAGCTCTCCTGAGGGAGAAGGAACGAGGTGGACAAAGCTTTTTTGTGTGCCCTCGTTTAGCGGATATTCCCCCCGTGGAAAAGGAACTCCGAAAACTCTTACCCCATTTCAAAATAGCTGTGGCCACGGGGCAGATGGAGTCCAAAGAGCTGGAGACCACCATCGTGGATTTTTGCCACCGGAAATATGACCTGCTGATTTCCACCAACATCATTGAGTCGGGCCTTGATATCCCCTCCGCCAATACCATGATTGTGTACCGGTCTGACCTGTTTGGACTGGCGTCCCTCTATCAGCTTCGAGGGCGTGTAGGACGGTCGAATCAACAGGGATATGTGTACTTTACGGTGACGCCGGAAAAAACTCTTACAAAGAATGCAGAGAAGCGCTTGGAAGTCCTTCAAAGCCTCAGCAACATGGGGGAAAGCTTTCGGCTTGCCAGCTATGACATGGATATCCGCGGCCCAGGGAATCTGGTGGGGGAAGAACAGGCGGGACAAATTAAAGAAGTGGGGCTCGGTCTTTATCAGCATATGTTGGAGGAAGCCCTCACCCAATTACGAAACCCGGAATCACCAGAGCTTGGGGAGCAGGATTGGAGCCCCCAGATTAATTTGGGGCTGGAGATTTTAATTTCAGACACCTACGTGGCTGATTTGAACCTGCGCTTGAGTTTGTACCGCCGTATTGCCCAACTGAGGACGGTGGAGGAAATTGAGGCCTTTACGGTGGAGCTGCGGGACCGGTTTGGACCCATCCCCCGGGAAACCATGAACCTGCTGGAAACGGTTTTGCTGAAGAATTTGTGCAAGTCTTTGAACATCCATAAGATTGAGGGTGGCCCCAAGGGTATTCTAGTTTCGTTCTATGAAAACTCCTTTCCCCGCCCCGATGTTATCTTTATGTTCATCCATGAAAACCTGGGCACCATCAAGCTACGTCCGGACCAAAAGCTGGTGATTATAAGATCTTGGGCTACAACTACGGATCGCATAAAAGGGCTACAGAAGCTGTTGGGGCGGTTGTTGGAGAGGATGGGGTAGCCCTTATTTCATGATCCAGAGGGAAACCTGAAAGGCTGGCCGCCTGATAATTTAGGGATATTTTTCAAAAAACTAAATTTATTAACAAATATAGTTGCAAAAAAGTGTTCAAAATATTATTAATTCTTAAATTTAAAGGGTTATTATATTTAAAGGGTACATAAATTGAAAAAACTATTGTTAATTTTTATAGCAAATTTCTTTTGTAATTCTGTTTTTTCCGCCACTGATCCTTATGATGTTTATGGTCCCGGCCAAAGGACAGGGGGGTCTCCCCCCTACGTGTTGATCAAAAATCCCCAAGCCCCTTATGGAGGTGGTCAACCCCAGTTCTATATGATGCCAGCAGATCTGCCGACCCCCATGCCGGTGCCCCCAAGCTTTCCTCCTTCCTTCCCAGGGAATTACGGAAGGACTCAGCCCCAATTCTATATGATGCCAGCATGCCTACCAGTCTCCCCGGTGCCCCCAAGCCTCTCTCCCTCCTTCTCAGGGAATTATGGAGGGGCTCAGCCCCAGGTTTATATAATGATGCCGGCAGACCTACCGGCCCCCATGCCGATGCCCCCAAGCTTTCCTCCCTCCTTCTCAATGCCTTCCCAATTAGGTATACCAATACCTCCCCCACCCAGTTTCTCTGGCTCACTCCCCCCGTCTTTAACCCATGCTGCAAAATACGTTCCCCTCCTTCAGGGGGAAAAAACTATACTCACAAAAATGAAGTCAACGGGTAAAAAAGAGCTTTGCAATTTTAGTCAACGCAGAGAATTCGAAATTAGTCTCCAATCATGGCTCCTCGAGAACAAATCACGAAAGGAGATGTCCATGTTTTGTAAAGAATGGGCTGATTCTAAAAAACTACGATGCAGACGGATTCTTGGATGGGCGAAGAATCCCTTTAATCACACTCAAATAGTCGACTATGAAAGAAAAGTATCCCTTAGAGAAAAGTTTCAAGAGGTGACGCCTAAATTAACTTGAATTTGGTACGGGCCCCTACGCCCCTTTCAGGGGCTCTGGATGACGATGACTAAATCAAATGAAAAACTTCTTTAATGGCAAAGAGGCTGATTTCCACGGAAATGAGGATGATTATGATCCACTCGAGGAGAGAAGAATGTTGGTGATTAAGCTCATCCCCGAGCATGGCTAGAAGTTCCTGAATCATGTCGAGGCGGCGGTTTAGGAGCTCCACCCGCTGAGGCACATCCAGATTCTTACTCACCATGGTATAGAGGGACTCGTATTCCGGGTACTCCCAAAAGAAATCGGGCATGCCAAGGATCTCCGTATGGAGGTTAATGTCATTCCGCACCAAAAAGAGGCGTCCCATTTTTTTGGAGATTTCTCGGCGGGATAAGGAAATTTTTCCGTGCTTTGCAAGATCCTCCGGCAATGCCTTTGTTTGTTTTACCGTGCGCTCGAGGGTTTGCTCAAAGGTTTCTAATTTTACCGACTGGGAAAACCCAAAGGAAATGGTGAGCTTTTCAAAAATACGGTTCGAGCACAGCTTAATGACATCGTTCTGCAAGGTTGTCTTTGGAATGTTCTTGGCTATTTGATAGGAAAATTCATCGGACTCGAGGGTTGATGTGGGACCTTCTCCAAACTCGACAATTTGAGACAGGATCTGATTTTCAAGCTTTTTTGAATAATCCCAAAAAACAACGCCCCCATAGTCAAAGAAGAAGATATCACTTCCTTCCTTGTACTTAGAAACGTGCAACACTTCCTTATTGTAAAGCTTGGGTTTTGCCCCTTGCTCTTCAAAAAATTGCGCTAGTTTTTTTAGGTTGTACTGTTCTGCCGTACAATAGGCGATACACCGCATGGATACCTCAATTTATTTTCCCAGTATGCTTTTTTTTCGAGGGAAAAGCAATGAGTCCGTTTTCCCCGCCCTTAGATCCTCATTGAATTTTAGAGAGAAATAAGGCATGCTTAAGTATTCGACATTATAACTCAGAAAAAGTAGCATGCATCTTAGGTACATCCTTCTCGCTTTATTGATGGCACTCGTTTGGGGTTCCAATTTTTCCGTAATGAAAGTTGGGCTTGAGGACACTTATCCCCTTGTGTTTTCTGCTCTTCGGTCCCTGGTTCTTTTTCCTCTGTTATTTTTTATTCCCAAACCAAAAACCTCCTGGAAAAATATTTTCCTTATCGGTTTTCTAATCGGTACCGTAAAACTTCCCCTCATGCTTCTGGCCATCCAATGGGGCGTCCCTGCAGGACTCTCTTCTGTCCTTAGCCAAACCCAGGTTTTCTTTACAATTTTATTGGCCGTTCTTTTTTACAAAGAACATCCGAAACTCAACAACTGGATTGGGATGCTCATTGCCTTTGGCGGCATTGGATGCATCGCCATTCAGATAGGAGGGGAGACCTCCTATGTGGGCCTCATTCCCATTTTGATGGCTGCCTTTAGCTGGGCCATTGCTAACATTCTCACCCAACACACTAAAAAGGGTGTGGATATGCTGCAACTAACCGTATGGTTCAACATAGTGCCGCCGCTCCCTCTTATGGTCATGGCGGGATTTGTTCACGGATGGGAGGAGGTCTACCTCAATATTTTAGGGTTCTCTTGGAAAACCATTGCCACCATCCTCTACTCTGGTTTTTTTGCAGGGCTCTTAGGGTACACAATTTGGGGAACTCTCTTAAAGAAATACCCCGCTACCATCGTAGCTCCCTTCTCCCTTTTGGTTCCCGTTTCTGCCCTTTCCTTTGCCTATATTTTTCTCCATGAAAAGCCTACCTACCTGAGTCTCCTGGGAGCCCTTTTTGTGATTTTAGGACTTATCTTGAATCAACTAAGATTCAAGAAGAAAGATCTAGATACCGCAGGAAATTAAATGAACCTTCCCTATATTTGTCTTGCCCTTCTCGTCACCATTCTATGGGGTGGAAATTTTTCTGTCATGAAAATGGGCATTATGGACACACCCCCGCTGATTGTTGCTCTTTTTAGATTTTTAATTGTGGTTCCTCTTATTCCTTTTTTCCCCCGACCAACGTCTTCCTGGAAAACCATTCTTTCCATCGGATTTTGTATGGGCACCATGATCTCCGCCTCGGTTTTGGCCATCCACTGGGGGGTATCCGCAGGGCTTTGTGGTCTTTTCTTTCAGACCCAAGTTTTTTTGATCGTCCTGCTTGGAATCTTTTTCTTAAAAGAAAAACCAACCCTTAATAATTGGATTGGCATGTCCGTAGGGTTCTTAGGGATTCTTCTCATTGCCCTTGAGATCAGAGGATCCGTGTCCCTCTCGGGTGTTTCCATTATCTTAGTCGGTGCCCTAGCCATTGCGTGTGTAAGCATTATTTTGCGACGGGTGAAAGAGGAAAACATGACCTCCCTCATGGTGTGGAGCAGCCTAGGAGCGGCCCCTCCTATTCTCGCCCTCGCTGGGTTTATGCATGGATATGACCTACTCCTTTCAAGTACCTTGCAGCTCTCCTGGCGATCCATTTTTTCCATTCTCTATATGGCTTTGGCTGCGGGCATTGCTGGAAACACCTTATGGGGCCTCCTGTTGAAAAAATATCCCGTGGCCCTCGTGGCTCCCTTTGCCATGCTGGTTCCTGTTTTGGCGCTTTTATTTTCTTACATTTTCTTTGGGGAAACCCTGAATAGCATCGGTATTTTAGGTACCCTCTTAATTATCGGCGGACTTGTCATTAATGAGTTGAAATTCAAGCCTAAAAGCCTGTAGAATCATCTCATGAAATTTAAATTCTTTTTCCTGTTATTTTTGCTCCTGTTGACCGTCAGCTGTTCCTCGGATTATCCCAACTTGGGAGATGTGCCCGATTACAAAGCACCCTCCATTTCTATCCAAGAGGCCCAAAAAGAGCTGGGGGAGCTTAAAACAGAACGACAGAAAGCCAAAACTTTAGCGGCCCAGGTCGATGCCCGTACCTGAGCTGGGATTTCCCACCACAATCCAAATCACCTCTCTCCAAGATCTTATTTCCTATACGGGAAAAAAATGGCTTCTTGCCCAGACCAATGAGCGACTTTGTATGTCTATTATCCAACGGTATCAGTATCCAGACTTGTTGGCTCGACTTTTGGCACAACGTTGGACTGAACTTGAGACTATCCCGAGTTATCTTTCTCCCACATTAAAAGAGCTGCTGCCGGATCCCCACCATCTGCAGGATATGGATAAGGCTGTGGAGCGCCTCTGGCAAGCCCTGAAAGCCAAAGAAAAGATCTGCGTGTTTGGAGATTATGACGTGGATGGGGCCACCTCAACGGCCCTGCTTGTGAATTTTTTCCGGGACATTGGATATCCTGTGGATTTTTATATTCCTGACCGACAAAAAGAAGGATACGGCCCTTCCAAGGGCGCCTTTGATGCTCTAAACAAAAAAGGAACAAACCTTATCATTACGGTAGATTGCGGCACTACAGCCTTTGAAGCCCTCACCCATGCAAAATCTTTGGGCATGGAAGTCATCGTGGTGGACCATCATCGGCCAGAAGCTCATCTTCCGGCCTGTGTGGCTTTGATCAATCCCTATCATCCCAGCGGCCCCTCCCCTCATACCTATCTGGCGGCCGTGGGGGTAACGTTTCTTCTGTTGGTGGCGTTAGCAAAAAAACTGAAATGTCATAGGAATGTTCCGGATCTTAGATCTTATTTAGATCTCGTAGCCCTGGGGACCGTTTGTGATGTGGTGCCTCTCAAGGGTGTTAACCGGGCCTATGTACGGCAAGGGCTGAAGATTCTCGATACGAAACCCAATCTGGGACTGAAATCTTTGATCCAGGTGAGCGGCAGCCAAAAACAAGATGTGTATCAGCTGGGGTTTATCCTGGGCCCTCGCATTAATGCGGGCGGTCGCATCGGAGATCCCTCTTTGGGGGTTCGACTCCTCACCACACAGGACCCTGAGGAGGCCATGGCCATTGCACAGAAACTGGAAGTGTTGAATCAAGATCGCAAATTATTGGAAGCTCAGACTTTAGAGACGGCCATTGATCTTGTGGAGACGGGGTCTCTACAGGAAAAGTCGCTTATCTGCATAGGGATCCAAGAGGGTCACGTGGGTATTATCGGCATTGTGGCGGGACGGCTGAAGGAGCGGTTCAATAAACCGGTCTTTGTCATTGGCTTTGATGGGACCGGCTTTGGTAAGGGATCAGGCCGATCCGTGGCAGGGATTAACCTGAGCCACCTTGTGCATATGGCAAAGGATAAAGGGTTGTTGTTGAGCGGAGGTGGTCATGCCATGGCCGCGGGACTGAACCTTGAAGAATCGGCGTTTCCGGCCTTTCAGGCTTTTTTGGAATCCGTATCTCTTGAAGAGTTGCCGGAACCTACCCTCACCATCGATGCTGCGCTGCCTTTATCTGCTTTGTCCCTAGAGACCGTAAGGAGCATCGAAGACCTGGGACCCTTTGGATCGGAGAATCCCTCCCCCACCTTTTTGATTTCAAATGTGTATGTGTCCTACCTTCAGCTTCGCGGGGAAAAGCATTTTAGCTGTACGCTAAAAGCAGAAAATGGGGGAACCTTACAGGCCATGTGCTTTAATGCCTTGGGAACGCCCTTAGAGGAAGCCTTGGCGAAACACCAGGACAGACCCTGCCACGTGGCGGGCACTCTCCAGATTGATACCTGGCAAGGTCGGGAGAAGCTGAAGTTTATGATTCAGGACGTGATGGGGGGGAGTTAAATTTGCGTCATGGCGAGGGAATCGGAACGATTCCTGTGGCGACCCCGCCGCAGTCCTGAGGAGAGGAAGCTTCGATAGGATCCAGATTAAAAAAAAAGGGATCCCGACGTCGATCCTTACGGATCTCAAGTCTATCGGACTCCCTCCAAAATCAACCTAATGGGCGCATAGGTTTTTCGATGCCACTGAGTCACCCCTACCCGTGCTAAGCCATCCTGATGGTGGGCCGTGCCGTAGCCCACATTGCGCTCCCACCCAAACTCAGGGTGTTCAAGGGCCAGCCTCGCCATGAACCGATCCCGATGCACTTTTGCAATGATAGAGGCCGCTGCAATGGAATAACTTCGCTGATCCCCTTTGATAATAAGAGAGACAGGGCAGGGTAAAGTGGGTTTGGACCGTCCATCCACGAGGGCCGCTTGAGGTATTAGGGACAAATTCTTAAAAGCGCGCTCCATGGCTTGCAGCGCCGCCAAGCGGATGTTAGTCGTTTCTATCTCTTCCACGGAAGATTCCCCAATGCCGATATGAGCATGATTTGAGCCAACCAACAACTCAAAGATTTCTTCTCGCCGTTGAGGGGTAAGTCTTTTGGAGTCATCCAGCTTCTGGAGAAGAGACAAAGGTGTATCTGGGCTGAGTACCACAGCCGCGGCCACAACAGGCCCCGCCCAAGCCCCATAACCCACTTCATCAAGGCCGGCTACGGGATAGGGAAATTGAGTTTCAAATTCAAAACTGGGCCGATAAGCTAGTTCTTTGGCTTTGTCCACGATAGAGCCCAGCGTCTAAAGGAAAAATTCTGCAGCACGCCTTCTTCCGCAATTTGGCAGCCCTTGGCAATGGACATCCAAAAAGGACTGAAGACGAGAGACATGACGGTCACAGAAATGACAAGCTTATATTCCTGAGAATTCAATAGACCCACTTCCGTGGCTTTGTCTCCCAACACGAAAGCGAATTCTCCGATCTGAGCCAAAACCAAACTACTGATAAAAGCCACGGACCAGGGCTGTTTAAAGAGATGGAGAATGGTGGCATTCAGGGCCGTCTTTCCAAAGGCAACAATGAGAAGGATCGCCCCCACCTTATAAATATTTTCCCAAATATATGTTAGGTCGATGAGGAGACCAATGGATAGAAAGAACACCATCAACAGAAGGCTTTGAATGGGATGGGTGGCTTTGATCACCTCATGGCGCTCCGCCGTGTTTCCAAGAATAAGCCCCGCTAAAAAGGCCCCATAGGCTTCGGACAAACCCAGAGCTCCGGTCAAGGCTGCCAGCCCAAAACAAAAAGCGAGTGCCAACAAAGAGGTAAGCTCCCCTTGCCGAGAAATTTGGGATAGGTAGGGGATATGCACGCGCTTGGCTCGACTCAATGTCCAGATCAAGAGGACAAGAAATCCAATGGCCCCCAATACTTTAGCCCCAATCATCCCGTAATCGATTTGACCCTCTCCCATTCCTTGAATGATCAAGATCATAGGCACGAAGGCTAAATCCTGGGCAATCAGGATACCGATGGTCAAATGCCCCTTATCGGTTTTGAGCTCTCCAATACTTTCAAGCATTTTGATGGCCACCGCCGTGCTGCTGAGAGTCACAATGCATCCAAGCACAAAGACCAATCCGAAAGACCAATTAAAAAAGACGGAAATAAAATAAACCGTTGAAAGACTTAAAATAACTTGGAAAAGGACACACCCAATGGTGACGAGCCAGGTTTCTCGAAAGAACCGGAGGTTCATATCCACCCCCAACAGGAACAGCAGCATGAACACGCCCAGCTCGGCGAGACCTTTGATAATGGGCTGCATGCCCACCAAATCCCCTTGGAGAAGATAAGGACCTAACACAACCCCCGCCAGAACGTAGCCGAGGACAGCTGGTTGTCTGAGCCGTGTAAAGATGAGCCCGCAAATGAGCGCACATAAAACGATTGAAGCAATCTCCGTCAAGGGAATCGCTGCGTGCATTATACCTCCAAAATAAACCTGTTAGACTATAAGAAAAATTCCAGATTTATTCAAGAGAATGTGTGGAAAATTATTTTGTTATTTAAAAATTGTTTTTTGGGAATCCATTTTTAGTTTTTTACCTAGACATTCCCTCCCCATCCAATTAGAATCACCCCCTAAAGTTGACGTAGGAATTCTGAAAAATGATCAAACGAACAAAAACCTTACTGGCCAGCGTCATTGGGACAGGACTGGAATTTTATGATTTCATGCTTTATGCCGTTTTCCTGGAGGTTATCGGCCAAGAATTTTTTCCCAGCGACTCTGGCTCTTCAAGCCAAGCGTTTGGGTACATTGGATTTTTAGCCGCCTTCCTCATGCGCCCTTTTGGGGCCAGTATTTTTGGCTACATTGGGGACCGATGGGGACGACGCATTGCCCTGGTTCTCTCCATATCCCTTATGGGAATTCCCACCCTTATTATCGGTATTTTGCCCAGCTACGCCTCCTGGGGGGTTAGTGCCTCTGTCATCTTAGTCCTGTGTCGTTTATTCCAGGGCCTTTGCACAGGAGGAGAGTATAATGGATCCGCCATCTTCGCCCTTGAGCATGTGGGCAAAAGATATCCCGGATTTACGGGAGGCCTTATCACCGGCGCCAGCATCATTGGGGCTTTGATTGCAACCTCCGTTGGACTTCTTTTAAGGCAACCCGGCATGCCTGCCTGGGGGTGGCGTGCCGCTTTCTGCGCTGGCGCCGTCGTAAGCCTTGGGGGACTTTATATGCGCTTATCTATTCCTGAAAGCCCTGAATTTCAAAAATTCTTAAAAGAGAAAAAAGTAAAGAGCAATCCTCTGTTTTCCGCCTTCACTCGCAACAGGCTCTCCTCTCTCACCACCATTTCTATTGGACTGTTGAACGGAGTTCTTTCCTATACTCTTTATAAATTCCTAGATGTTTATCTCTACGATTACCTTCATCTCCCCAAGACACAATCCCTTTGGTTCTCTTGGATTGGCATCACTGTCTACATGTTTGCCGCTCCTTTTATGGGGTTTGTTCTGGACAAAGTGGGGAGAAAGCAAATGATGCTCGGATCTTGTACTATGGTATTTTTGCTGGCAGCCCCCATCTACTTCCTTCTGCAAACGCAATCTTTGGGGATCATGATTACGGCTCAAATTGTCCTGAGCCTTTGTGTGGCCAGCATTGCTGGGCCTCAACATGCCTTTGTGCAGTCCATCTTTCCTGTGGAAGATAGGTACAGCGGGATCTCTTTTAACTACTCCGTGGGAATGGCCATAGGGGGCGGTATGGGACCAGCCCTCATGAAAATATGCATCGATTATTACGACAATCTTTATGTTCCCGCCTTCTTCTTGATGGGAACAAGCGTCCTATGTTTTTCATTGATTTATATAAGGTCTCGCAAAGGGCAGATTTACGCTTAGAGCCCATCGTCAACCCCGTCATCAATCTGATCTAGCTCATCGGAGGAGGCATTATCATTATTGCCGACATTATTGTCGTCAGCGCCATCTTCATCTCCACCCCCCCCTAACAGGTTGCCAAGAGCAGAGATTCCTACCAGTCCCGCCGTTGATTCCAGGGTACCCAAAAATCCCTGTCCGCCACCACCACTTCCCACACCCATAGTGCCCATCATTCCGTAGGGAATAGGCGCTGGAATGCCTCCCCACCCTGCATTCGGACCGCCTGGATTTGTTCCTGGAGCGGGAGGAATCATCCCAACCATCATAGGGCTTACTTGACCTCCCCAGGGGCCAGTCATCATCCCCGTCCCAGAGACCATAGCGCAATAAGGATCTGATACTATGTTAGAATCCACCATGGCCTGCTGTTGGCATAAAATTGCTGCGTCCCCACAGGACTGGGCATAATCTGCCGTATTCATACCACCAGGAATTGCTGCTAGTTTTCGGCAGAGCATGAGACGACCTTCCGCCGCTGCCGTAGAGACAAGAGCCCCTCCCACAGCGCCCCCCACCCTGGACAAAGCAGAGGGTTTCCCACCAGAGCCTCCATTAAGACTTCGAAATCCAGATTTGAGAGAGTTAAGCCAAGAGCCTCCTATCACGTTACCCGCTACCAGAAGAACAGCCCCCAATAAAATGAATTTATTAAACTTACGCATATGCCCCTGCTTGTTTAAATAATATCAGATGGTCTATAAGCCGGGTTCTGTCCCCTTAACGGGGAGCCATTATTCATCTAGGATGCCTGTTACCAGACACCTCATGCAACCTACCCAAACAGCAGCCCAAAGCGAGGCCCACGCTGTTTCTATTTGGTCTTGCTCCGGATGGGGTTTACCTTGCCATTCTTGTCGCCAAGAATGCGGTGCGCTCTTACCGCACCTTTTCACCCTTACCAGAATAAATTCTGGCGGTTATTTTCTGTGACACTTTCCCTGAGGTCACCCTCGCTGGACGTTATCCAGCATCCTGCTTTATGGAGCCCGGACTTTCCTCTCCGCCCTCGAAAGGGCAGAGCAATGGCCCAACCATCTGATATCTTTAATTTGCCCTAACTGAAGCGGAATAACAAGAAATATGTTTTTTTGTACAGAATTCCTCTCTTTAAAATAGACCTCCTGCGTAAGTCATCTCAGAAAGTAAGTTAAAGGGAAACGAGATTTCCCCTTTCCCATTTTTGGATCAAGCGGGAGAAAATCTGTTTTTGAGGTTCACAATTCTGGCGATAAT
This sequence comes from uncultured Alphaproteobacteria bacterium, assembly GCA_903912365.1. Taxonomy (GTDB): domain Bacteria; phylum Pseudomonadota; class Alphaproteobacteria; order UBA7879; family UBA5542; genus CAIWGV01. The sequence continues at coordinate 519 of CAIWGV010000022.1, read as the reverse complement.
CTTAAATTTGATGCTGTAACGACGGCGTTTGTTTCTGAATCTGTCTTCGAGAATACGGAAGACCTTGATCTTAGCTAAGATGTTCTCGACCTTAACTCGTATCCGAGAGAGAACCTCATTGTAATGTTTTTCCTCCTCATCCAAATCTCCTCCCCTTGGTTTCTTAAAGGGGATCTCGGCATTGGGATGAAACTCCTCTATCCCCTGATAGGCCGAGTCCATATAGCCTCGAACCTTCTTTTTAAGAGGAAGCTCTTGTTTTTGGAAAGGATCATTCCTATATGTAGCACATGATGGAAACTATTATGATAAAGGATATTTAAATTGAAAAAATTAATTGTTAGTTTAGGAATTGTTTTTTGCAGCAATCTGTTTGCAGCCGCAGCAGCCGACGATATACTTGGGCAATCTGCCCCCATACCCCAACAGGCCCTTCTTCCCCAGACAACCAGTCGATTAACAGGGCTTCCTGAGGAACTTATCCATCATATATTTGACTTTTTACCTTCTGCAGATCAG
>CAIWGV010000021.1 GCA_903912365.1 uncultured Alphaproteobacteria bacterium | reverse complement strand
TAGCTCACCAGCTTAAGGTAAAATCAACTCCCATGGTGTGACGGGCAGTGTGTACAAGACCCGGGAACGTATTCACCGTGGCGTGCTGATCCACGATTACTAGCGATTCCGACTTCATGCACCCGAGTTGCAGAGTGCAATCCGAACTGAGGCGGTTTTTGAAGATCTGCTCCAGGTCGCCCCTTCGCTTCTCATTGTAACCGCCATTGTAACACGTGTGTAGCCCAGGTCATAAGGGCCATGCTGACTTGACGTCATCCTTGCCTTCCTCTAGCTTATCACTAGCAGTTCTCTTAGAGTTCCCAGCTTAACCTGTTGGTAACTAAGAGTAAGGGTTGCGCTCGTTGCGGGACTTAACCCAACATCTCACGACACGAGCTGACGACAGCCATGCAACACCTGTGATGGTCCGGCCGAACCGACTAACTAGTTTCCTAGTCATATGACCACCATGTCAAGACCTGGTAAGGTTTTTCGCGTAGCATCGAATTAAACCACATGTTCCACCGCTTGTGCGGGTCCCCGTCAATTCCTTTGAGTTTTAACCTTGCGGCCGTACTCCCCAGGCGGAGTGCTTAACGCGTTAGCTACGACACCAAAGCTTGCGCCCTGACATCTAGCACTCATCGTTTACTGCGTGGACTACCAGGGTATCTAATCCTGTTTGCTCCCCACGCTTTCGTGCAACAGCGTCAATAATCAGCCAGATAACCGCTTTCGCCACTGGTGTTCCTCCTAATATCTACGAATTTCACCTCTACACTAGGAATTCCACTCACCTCTTCCGATCTCTAGCCTACCAGTATCAAGTGCAGTTCCCAAGTTAAGCTCGGGGCTTTCACACCTGACTTAATAGGCCGCCTACGCGCCCTTTACGCCCAGTAATTCCGAACAACGCTAGGACCCTTCGTATTACCGCGGCTGCTGGCACGAAGTTAGCCGGTGCTTCTTCTGGGGGTACCGTCATTATCGTCCCCCCTGAAAGAGCTTTACAACCCTAGGGCCTTCTTCACTCACGCGGCATCGCTGGATCAGGGTTTCCCCCATTGTCCAATATTCCCCACTGCTGCCTCCCGTAGGAGTCTGGGCCGTGTCTCAGTCCCAGTGTGGCTGACCATCCTCTCAGACCAGCTATAGATCATTGCCTTGGTGAGCCATTACCTCACCAACTAGCTAATCTAACGCGGGCTTATCTATCGGCGATAAATCTTTCCCCCTCAGGGCGTATGCGGTATTATCCTTCGTTTCCAAAGGTTATCCCCCACCGATAGGCAAATTCCCACGTGTTACTCACCCGTGCGCCACTCAGTCATGGTAGCAAGCTACCATGCTTCGTTCGACTTGCATGTGTTAGGCGTGCCGCCAGCGTTCGTTCTGAGCCAGGATCAAACTCTCACGTTTGAATCCGAATTTTCTGAGGAGGATTAACCCCCCAGATGAAGATCTTTTAACGGATCTTCACTCAAATTTTGCTGACTATTACTATTATGTTTGGAATTGACAAGGTTTTTTGGTTTAGTAACCTATTACCTTGTTTATCAAGCTATAGCAATGTCTTGAATTTTAGTTTCCAAGACCACTGCCTGCTTTTCTTTTTTTTTAATATTTACACTGTCAAAAAACGGGCCCGCCAGTCAATGCCGACGAGCCATTCATGTATATAAGGACTCCCAGTCATTCCGTCAATACCTTTTTTCACTTTTTTTTAAAATATTTTTCGAATTCTTTATCGGGAGGAACAATAGTATTTGTTTGTATATATTTTGCAAAAACAAGTTGATTTAAATATAGACATAAATTATATAACGTTTTCTAGTTAAATGTTTTTGTAAAAAGAAAGTATATAAATATGTATAAAAAATTATATCTGTCATTTTTTGTTTTTTGTTTTTTTTCAAATATTATCTCTCATGCTATGATTAGTTCAAATTTAAAGGAAGAAGCGAACCCTAGATCTCCTTTAAAAAGAAAAGCTCTCAATGCGGAAGAAACATCTCCTTCAAGGATAATGCCCCTTAATGAACAGCTGTCATCAAGCCCGGAGTTTGATAAGCAGATAAAAAGATTAATGGAGGTCTTAACTAAGCGCGAGGAAACCCACCAAGAGGAAATACTAAAACAACAGGCAGAAAAAAAACAAAAAAAATTAGAGCCCACTACACCTCATCGAAATATTCTCCAAGAAGAGGCCTTCGAACAAGAGTCTCCCGAATCTGAAAATGATGCTAGAGTTATTTGGGTTTCTTCGGCATCAGACCTGGTCAGAAGAGAAAAATGTTACTTTAAACTTGATGAAGAAAAGGCAACCGATCAAAGTTTAATAAAATTTTTCTTGCGAGATGCCGGGCTTAGGAAAACTAGATCCGCTGTGGCTTCTGCTCAAGAACATCTAGGCTTATTTTTGCAAAAAGAGGAGATACTCGCCCCGCAGCTGAATGCCGAACCTGTCGCCCAAGATCCCGATAAGAGTGTACAGAACACCCCTACTCAAATAGTTACTGCCCCTGCTGTTCATTTTCCCCTCGCAAATCTTTTTGCCGTCACGCACCAGATCTCTCAACCAGCAACAGAAGGGGTAGGGCCACGAAGAGTTCTAAGGTTTTCTTCCTCACAACATGCGTCAATGCCACACCTATCCTTATCCTCAGGGTTAAAGGTGGAGGAAACTTCTTCTGGAACTCAAACTGCCCCCTTCATTTCAATTCACAGAGATGATTTTGAAGGCGATTTGCCCGGAAATTTTTTAACGAATCCCTTTCCTTTAACCCCTCCCCTTCCTTTAACGCATCCCTATCCTTCCTTGGATTAAAAAGGGAAGGTCAAGAGCCCTCAAGCAGCCCCAGGAATGGTGCCTCCCCTTCAAACACATTGGCTATCTTTTCTGTCATATAACTTTGCGATTATGGATGGAAACAATGAACGTAGGAATCTCCTGAACAAAAAAGAAGGTGGCACAAGATAAGGGGCTTATGCTACAAGGAGTTTGATGAGAGGATGCTTTAAATGACCCCCACCATACGATTCGCCACGAAAGAAGATTCTGCTCTTATTCTGTCTTTTATTAAAGAACTTGCAGATTATGAAAAAATGGCCGATCGTGTAACGGCTACTGTTACGGATATTACTAAAACCTTCTTTTGTGAAAACCCTCGTGTGGAAGCGCTCATTCTTGAGGAAGGCTCCCAACCAGTTGGTTTTGCTGTATTTTTTCATAATTTTTCCACTTTCTTATGTCGTTATGGAATCTATATAGAGGATATTTACATAAAAGAAGCTTTCCGAGGAAAGGGATATGGAAAAGCCCTCTTCCAACGTATTTGCGAGGAAGCCCTGAAACGTGGCTGCGGCCGGGTTGAGTGGTGGTGCTTGGACTGGAACAAACCTTCCATCGACTTTTATTTAAATCTTGGCGCAGAGCCCATGTCCGACTGGACCGTATTTAGGCTTGGCCAAGACCAGATTAAGACCATTTCCGATCCCTATTCATAAAAGCAAATATAAATTATCCTCAAACCCAATGGTTATCCTTTGAATTAAGGCCCAGCGCATACAATAAATTCTGATATTTATCTTCTGCAGATTCCCATGTCACCGACTCTATGTCGTCCACATATTTTTGGGCATAATCTTTGAATTTTCTTTCCTCTTCCTCCTTTGTTTTCTGAGCTGATGGAGCAGTCCTTGGAGGGGGAAGTATTTCAGGTTCACTGTCCTCCACAGCAGAATCAGATTCCTCTCTTATAACTGTCAAGTTCTGTTTTCTGCGGGCTTCGCTTCTTTTTTTTCGAATGTCACTGATTTGACTGTTGACAGATTGGAGGATTCGACCTCCCCTTCCCCGAGTCACAGAGGGAGTCTCCGGTATTTTCAGGTCATCCGTATCAGAGCTTTCGTTGCCAGATAACTCGGGAACTTCTTTCACTCTGGGCCTTCGTTCTGATTTATCTACGGTATTTGGGACCTCTAGGTATAGATTCTTTCTGACAGGAACACTTCCTCCTGACTTTGTTAAAGAATCAGCTCCAGATGAATACCCTTCACACAAAAATATAGTACTGAAAAATGAAATTATTAGGATTGTTTTGTAATTCATTTTTTCCTCCTCAATTTTATAAATTATTATTTTAAAATAATATCATTTTTTATTATGATCGTCATTGATTCTTTTATCCCCCTGTAAAATTCCTCAAAAAAGAGTAGAATAGGAGAAGTTTTGAGGAACGCCCATGTACCCATCTATCCTTTTGCCTCTGCGAGCCCCCCTTCAAACCCTTCCTCATGTGGGGCCTAAGACGGCGGAACGGCTGACACAGTTCATTGGTCCTCGTCTGTGGAATCTCTGTTGGCATCTGCCCGATCGCTTGGAAACCCGCACCTATCATGACACCCTCCAGGGAGCGCCCCTCAATCACCTGATCACATTACCCATAACCACGGTGGCCCATTATCCCCCTGAACGACGCACGGGACCTTACAAAATTCTGTGTAAAGACCAGAATGGTGCCCTCCTCACCCTGATTTTTTTCCATGGCCGGGCGCCCTATTTGCAACAGATGCTACCCCTAGATCAGCAAAGGCTGGTAAGTGGTCTTTTGGAAAACAAGGGGGGCAGCCTTCAAATGGCCCACCCAGATCATATTGGATTTCTGACGACACGAGAGAAATGGACCGGTGTGTTACCTCTTTATGGGCTCACGGCCGGCCTTTACCAAAAGTCTTTTCAAGACATCATGGAGGCTGTCCTCAAGGCTGTCCCCGTCCTTCCGGAGTGGATCTCCCCTGCTCTTCTGGAACGTTTCCAATGGAAAAGTTGGCGGGACTCCCTGGTGGAAGCTCACCACCCCAAAACCCTCGCAGATCTTGAGCCCACAAGCCCCGCCCGTGAACGGTTGGCCTTTGATGAGCTCTTGGCGCACCAACTTTCCATGGGCCTTTTACGTCGTCATCACACGCGGCAAAAAGGGGTAAGCCTCCAAAAAACCGGGATTCTGGAATCTACCGTGGACGCCAATATCCCCTTTGCTCTCACCCAAAATCAGAAGGACGTTTTAAAAGATATAGAAACGGATATGCAATCGGACAGTCGAATGCTCCGCCTGCTGCAGGGAGATGTGGGAAGCGGTAAGACGGTGGTGGCCCTCAAATCCATGGTGCAGGCGGTGGAGTCTGGCGTCCAGGCCGCATTGCTTGCCCCCACGGAGCTTCTCGCTCGGCAACACTATCAGATGTTTCAGGATTTCACTAAGGGAACTGACCTTAATATTGGGCTATTTTTGGGACATTTAACAAGTAAAGAAAAGAAGGAGCTCCAGCAAGATTTAGAAAGCGGCCACTTAGACATGGCCATTGGGACACACGCATTGCTGGAAGATCCCATTATTTTCAAAAATCTGGGATTTGTGGTAATCGATGAACAACATCGCTTTGGAGTGAATCAAAGACTTAAACTAATGGAAAAAGGGAATACGCCAGACGTTCTCGTCATGACCGCAACCCCCATCCCGCGATCCCTGTCCCTGACCACCTATGGGGAGCTGTCTCTCTCTCTCCTCAAGGAGAAACCCGCAAACCGGCTCCCTATTCAAACCACCCTTATTTCCCTTGCCCGTATTCAGGAGGTTCATGAGGGCCTCAAACGGATCATGGAGACAGGGGAAAAAGTTTATTGGGTCTGCCCTTTGATTGAAGAATCAGAAACGCTGGACCTCGGTCACGCTACAGCGCGCTTTGAGATCCTTCAGAAGCTCTTTGGAGACGCGGTAGGATGGATCCACGGCCGCATGGGGGCAGAAGAAAAGGAGTCTGTACTCACGGCCTTTAAAACAGGGCACATTAAAATTCTCGTGTCCACAACCGTGGTGGAAGTGGGCGTCCACGTGGGGGATGCGACGGTCATGGTGGTGGAACATGCGGAACGATTTGGGTTGGCCCAGCTGCATCAGCTGCGAGGTCGTGTGGGACGGGGGGATAGGCCCTCCTCCTGTTTGCTGTTGTATGACCCCAAACTGAGTCCTCTTGCCAAACAACGCCTCAAAGTTATGAGGGAAACGGAAGATGGATTTTACATTGCGGAGAAAGATCTACGACTCCGAGGCAGTGGGGAACTTTTGGGCACCAAACAAAGTGGCCTTCCCAATTTTCATGTGGCGTCCATTCTAGATCACGAGGAGCTTTTGGTGCTGGCTTCCCAAGAAGCCCGGCGCGTCTTAGAAGAAGATCCGGCGCTCTCAACGCCCATTTATAAACCCTTACGGATTCTGCTTCATCTCTTCCAACAAGAAAAAGCGGTTGCTTATTTAGGAGCTGGATAAGGGGTTAGGTTCCCGTATCTATCGTAGCGCTGCACTGCCCAACCTTCGTCTGAGAAGTAACCCAAAAGACCTTTTGAGTGCTGCTTCAAATCAATCACATGGGCAAGACCCACAACGACACCTACCCCAGACTTTGTTCCCTCAACAATACTTTTTAAGCAAGAGAACCAACGTTTGTTTTCTTGTTCAAGCACAGGATCTGCATTAAATGTCATGTGTCCTTTCCCGAGCTTCCCAAGCAGATAATTAGACCGCAAAGAAATCCTATCGGGATGGTTATAGAACCCTCCATTTCTTGAATCGCTCTGAAGCGTTTCTTTAAGTCCGGCCAGAGCTTCTTCTGGACTTTCTAACAAAATTTCATCAAGAAAATTAGATGAGGTCCCTTCAAGCCCACAGATTGTTTTGTGACCCGCCAGAAACATAGCTACAATCTCTCTGTCCATGCCATTAAAGTGGGCCTGCTCGTACATACCGGACAAGAGCCTTATGTCTAAAATATCTGGATCTGCAATGATCTCTGAAATTTCTTCGCAATCGGGCATCAAACAAAATTGTTTTTTCTCTAAAGGCGTCAACCGATCAAGCCAACAAAAAGCAGTTTTGGAAAATTTCTCTTTTATTTTTTTTACAGTTTCTTCCCGATCAGGATCACCTCTTCCTTCATCTACAAGACAATTGAAGCTCTCAAACTTCTCTACAATAAAAGGAGGCAGAATATTAAGAGGAAGCGTATGGATTGAACCCAATATATCAAAACTTACATCTTCCTTGGACACTTTATAAAAATAAGGCTCTATTCCAAGCCGACACCCCTCAAGTTGCCCCATACACTTTCCAAGACCCGTTGGGTCATCCACCAAAGTCATATCAGCCCATTGGATGTCTAAAGATCGTAGAGTTTGGAAATAAGTAATTTTGTCTGAAGAGAGGGCAACCTCTTCCCCCCGAGAAAGTTTCCTGGAAACTAGAGTAAATTCCTCCTGAACAGGATCCGTCGCTGCCTGAACAGAGAGAACAATCCAAAATAAAAACACAACTACTTTCAATACATATGACATTCAAAATCTCCTATATTATTTACAGATATAGGAATTAATTTTGAATATTCAACAAAATTTATAAATTTTTTTGTTTTTTTCGCCCTGTCGAGTCAGTATTTTGAGCTGAATCCCCTCTAAAAGATCCCGACTTCCTGTGGCAGTGGGGATGTTCTTTAAAGGGATAGGAGCCATTTTTTGGCCAGAGATACTTCCCAATTCCCGCGATATGGCCTGCACCTTAATCACGATGTCTGGGGTAATTTTAAAAGGGGGACAACTCATAGTATGATAGTATCAAATGATACTATCATTGTCAGTTATACGGTGGACCTAAAGTGAGTGGTGGAGGTGAACGGGATCGAACCGATGGCCTCCTGCGTGCAAAGCAGGCGCTCTCCCAGCTGAGCTACACCCCCACATTAAGGATCTCTCACACACTACGAGGATGTCTGGTGGGCCTGGGAGGACTCGAACCTCCGACCTCACGCTTATCAAGCGCGCGCTCTAACCAACTGAGCTACAAGCCCAGACGAACATCGCAGTGCTGGTGGAGCTAAGCGGGATCGAACCGCTGACCTCTACAATGCCATTGTAGCGCTCTCCCAGCTGAGCTATAGCCCCGTAGTCCGTACAAAATATCCATCCTTGCTTACTTTTTCAAGTGTTTTCTACAGAAATGTTAAAACTCCAAGGACTGAGGGGGTATAGATCAAACCGTATTCGCCTCTTCAGATAATCTTTTGAATAGAGCTTTATCCTTTTCTGGCTGACCATTCAAAAAGCTCGTTGTGGAAAATATGGTCATTTTTTCCGGGATCTTCTCCACAAAAGTATGAGGTCCTACCCCTTTCACAAGAAAAAGGCGAAAAGAAGACTCTTCCGGATCTTTCGCTCCAAACGGCAAAGAACCCCCCATTATTTTTGCAGCCCCTTTCTGATTAATGGTCAAATGGTTGGACAGAACCCGACCCGTAACCTCTTCCGTTTTCCAAACAGAAGACATGGCCTTTTTAAAATCTTCCAAAATTTGCCGCCCCGTTTCCTCAAAAAAACAACCGAATTGGATGCGTCCAAAAGGCGTATACAGACACTCAAGTCGCTCAAACCCCTTAGTCGCCGTTGTTTTTAAAAAAATATATTTTTCCGATCTTCCATAAAAAGGATCTGGTTCTGATATTAGCCCTAAATTTTTTTCCAAGTGAGAAGCCTGTCTCTTTAACTTATCGATCTCTGAGTTCTTTCCTGTAAGGTGTTCCCTTAGAATCCACCATTGATCTGTTTGTTTAGGATCTTTAGGGTCAATGGCTTTCAGTCCGAGCCCTAAAGCTCCCGCTGTTTCCTCCAAATTCTTAATTTCTTTTCCTACTGCTGCCACTCTTGCGGCTTGAATTTTCCCCAGCCCCTGCTTAATCAGAGAGATCCCTTGACAATAAGGTCTCATCCCGTCGCTATTCCAAAATTCCACCGTAGATCTTGCGTCCACAAATCCGTGAGCTCCCCCACTCAGCAGTCCCACACCACAAACCACGCTAATCAAAAGTTTCTTCATGTTCATCCCCTTTTTAATTTGTTTTCAGCGTCTCCAAAATACAGTATGATCGGCGGAAATTCAAACCTTTAAGGACAACCATGACCACGCCATTTAGAAAAGTAAAAATTCTTGCGACGCTGGGGCCTGCCAGCTCAACTCCCCAAAAAATTCAGGATCTCGTCAAGGCGGGAGCTAATGTGTTTCGGCTTAATTTCTCTCATGGAACCCATGAAGGCCATGCGCAAAATGTAGATTTCATAAGAATAATCGAAAAACGAGAGAAACAACCCCTCGGAATTCTGGTAGATCTCCAAGGTCCCAAGCTTCGGGTGGGACAATTTGAAACAACTCAGATCACCCTTGAACCTGGCCAGGAATTTACCCTTGATTTGAATCAAGCTCCCGGGGATACGACCCGCGTTTATTTCCCTCACGAATCTCTTTATAAATGTTTGGAGATTGGCACCTCCATCTTATTAGTAGATGGTAAGATTCGTTTGACAGTTAAGAAAGTCTCCAGGGACTCTATCCTCACAAACGTGGAAGTAGGTGGCGTTCTGTCCAACAATCAAGGCGTCAATGTGCCGGAAGTTTTACTCCCTATTTCCGCCCTCACGGATAAGGATCGCAAAGACCTCAAGTTTGCCCTCACCTTGGACATTGACTTTGTGGCTCTCTCCTTCGTACAGCAACCCAAAGATGTGCTGGAACTTCGGGCCATTGTAAAAAACAAAGCCAAAATTATTTCCAAGATTGAAAAACCTCAGGCCATTCAGCACTTGGAAGAAATTGTGGATTTATCAGATGGTGTCATGGTGGCCCGAGGGGATTTGGGTGTAGAATTCCCCCCGGAAAAAGTACCGGCTCTGCAAAAAAAGATTGTGCATACCTGTAGAGCCTATGGGAAGCCCGTGATCATTGCCACTCAAATGTTGGAGTCCATGATTCAAGCGCCCACCCCCACCCGCGCAGAGGCATCCGATGTGGCCACGGCCGTTTATGATGGGGCCGATGCAGTGATGCTTTCCGCTGAATCCGCTTCCGGTAAATATCCTGTGGAAGCGGTAGAGATGATGAGCAAAATCATTTTAAGTGTAGAGCAAGACGCCTTGTACGGCAAAATACTAGACACCACCATGCCCCAAATGCCTGTATCCACTTCTGAGGGAATTACAAGTGCGGCCCGGGGATTGGCCCAAAGCTTGCCGGCTGCCCTCATTGTGACCTTTACGGACACAGGGGGTACAGCCCTAAGGACAGCCCACAAACGCCCCCCCTGTCCCATCCTAGCCATGACGGTGGATATCAAGACGACACGCTTCCTCACCATCGTATGGGGAATCTTACCCATCCTTATTCCGCCTACAAAAAACTTTGAGGAGATGATCAAAAATTCTTTGAAATACTCTAAAGAGTTGGGTCTTGTGAAAAAACGAGAAAAAATTATCACCACCTTCGGCATTCCTTTCGGGGAACCGGGAAGTACCAACAGCATCCACGTGGAAGAGGTCTCTTGATGTCTAAAACTATTTTTCTATACGGAGTCCATGCGGTCTTTGCGGCTCTCAAAAACCCGAATCGACATCACAAGATGCTTTATCTTACGGAAAAGACTCGGGATTCCTTGGCCAAGGAACTCAAGGGATATAAACTGCCGCCCATTCGGGTGGTAGAAGCAAAAGAGATTCAGCGCATGATCCCAGCCACCGCTGTCCATCAGGGGATTATTTTGGAATCCTTTTCTTTGGAAGATTTATCCCTCGAGGAGGTGGTAGAGCGGGCAGACACCAACGCGACCCTCGTGATTCTGGACCAGGTGACGGACCCCCATAATGTGGGCGCCATTTTGCGGTCCTGCGCGGCCTTTGGGGTCACCGCCCTGATTTTGCCCGAGCATAACAGTTCGGATTTGGGGGGTATTGCGGGGAAATCTTCTTCCGGCGCCCTTGAGATTGTGCCCGTGGTGAAAGTTACCAACCTGGCTCAGAGCTTAGCTTATTTGAAGAAGCATGATTTTTGGTGCTATGGTCTGGACGAAGAGGGAACGACCACCCTGGGTCGAACCTCCCTCACGGGCCGCAATGCCTTTGTGTTTGGGGCAGAAGGCCAGGGAATTCGCCGTTTGGTGCGCGAGTCTTGCGATGATTTAATCCGCCTTCCCACAAGCCCAGAGTTTTCAACCCTGAATGTATCCAATACAGTGGCTGTGGTGCTGTATGAGGTGATGCGGGGGAGGTAAATCTTTCCGTCGCCATCGAGAGCTCACACCCCCAAAGCTGCAGTCTCGAGCCGTTTGATTTCATCCCGCAAACGTGCCGCCGTTTCGAAGTCCAAGTCGGAGGCGGCTTTTAGCATGCTCTTTTCCAGCTTTTTCACATGAGCTCCGAGAGCTTTGCCCACCAAGGGCGGCTGACTTGTATCTACGGTCACATGGTCCTTCTCATAAACACTGCCCATGATGTTGGTGATGTTCTTCTTGATACTCTCCGGCGTGATCCCGTTCAGTAAATTATAGTGCTCTTGCCGCTCCCGCCGGCGTTCATTCTCCTTGATGGCTGCGTCCATGGAATTTGTCACCCGATCCGCATAGAGAATGGCCCGACCATTCACATGGCGGGCTGCCCGACCAATGGTCTGAATCAGGGATGTTTTGGAGCGCAGGAATCCTTCCTTATCCGCATCTAGAATGGCCACTAAGGAGCACTCAGGGATATCCAGGCCCTCCCGCAGGAGATTAATGCCCACCAATACATCAAAGATTCCCAATCGCAAATCCCGGATGATCTCGATGCGTTCCATGGTATCCACATCTGAGTGAATGTATTGAACCTTGAGCCCCACCTCAGAGAGATATCCCGTTAAGGCTTCTGCCATCTTTTTGGTGAGTGTTGTCACCAACACCCGCTCATTCCGTTTTGCGGAGGCCAAGCATTCCCCAATGAGGTCGTCCACCTGCGTTTCCGTGGGTCGTATAATACACACGGGATCCAGAAGACCCGTAGGTCGGATCACTTGCTCCGTGTAGATACCCCCTGCCTGGTCCAACTCCCAAGGAGCCGGCGTGGCGGACACAAAAACCGTCTGGGGCCGAATCTCATCCCACTCCTCAAATTTAAGGGGCCGGTTATCGAGACACGCGGGCAGGCGGAACCCATACTCGGAGAGGTTAATTTTACGGGCCTGATCGCCTCGATACATGCCCTGAAGTTGCGGAATACTGATGTGGCTTTCATCCACAATAAGCAAGCCATCTTGAGGCAAATATTCAAACAATGTGGGAGGGGGCTGCCCTGGCGCCCGTCCCGTGAGATAGCGAGAATAATTCTCAATCCCTGGGCACATGCCGGTTGTTTCCAAAAGCTCAATATCAAAGGTCACTCGCTCCCGGAGTCGTTGGGCCTCCAAGAGTTTTCCTTGGGCTTCAAACTCTAAAAGTCGATCCTGCAAATCTGGCTTAATCTTCTTTAACGCTTGCTGAATGGTGGGTCTTGGGGTCACATAGTGGCTATTGGGATAAATGGTCACTGCGGGGAGAGAGGCTATTTTTTTGCCCGTCAAAGGATCCACCTCATGAATATCTTCCACCACATCGTCGAAAAAAGAAAAACGCCAGGCGCGATCTTCATAATGAGAGGGGAATACTTCCACCGTATCGCCTCGCACCCGGAAGGTCCCTCTTGAAAAATCCATGTCATTCCGTTTGTATTGGAGCTCCACCAAAGCCCTTAGAAATGCTTGACGATCCAGGGTCATGCCGGTCTTCACATGGGACGCCATCTGGCTATAGGTTTCCACATCTCCCAACCCATAGATGCAAGAAACGCTAGCCACAATGATCACATCTTTCCGTTCCAGAAGGGCCCGCGTAGCGCTGTGCCGCATGCGGTCAATTTGTTCATTGATGGTGGCTTCTTTTTCGATATAAAGATCCCGTCGCGGCACGTAAGCTTCCGGCTGGTAATAATCGTAGTAGGAAACGAAATACTCCACCGCATTGTCAGGAAAGAATTCCTTCATTTCCCCATAGAGCTGAGCGGCCAGGGTTTTGTTGGGCGCCAATACAAGAGTTGGCTTCTGGATTTTTTGAATGACGGTGGCCATGGTAAAGGTCTTGCCCGACCCGGTGACCCCCAGCAGCACCTGGTTTTGAGCCCCTTCTTCAAGGCGGGTCGCAATCTCCTTAATAGCCGCAGGCTGATCTCCCGCCGGCTGAAACTCAGACTTCAGGAGAAATTGCGACACCTAGAACTTCATCCACATGAGAATGCCCACTACCGTCCCGCTGAGGCAGGAGGAAAGGGTTCCCACCACAAGAGCTTTCCAGCTGAGGGAAATGATCTCTTCCCGCTTCTCTGGCACAAGACCTCCCAGGCCCCCGATCATGATACCGATGCTACTGATGTTGGCAAAGCCGCAGAGAGCATACGTCATGATGGTTCTAGAGTGCACGCTAAGGGTTGACTCCCCAACGGTCGCAAGCTCTGTGAAAGCAAAGAATTCATTGAGGATGGTTTTGATCCCTAGCAAACTTCCAGCCACGTTCGCTTCGTTCCAGGGAATGCCCATGAGCCAGGCCACCGGGGACATGAACACGCCCAGAACCCGCTGCAAGGTGATGGCACTTCCCATAAAATCGGGGAAGACGCCTAAGATCTTATTCACAAGGGCCACCAACGCGACAAAGACAATCAACATGGCAATGATGTTGATGAAAAGTCGCGTCCCGTCAGAAGTCCCTTTTGACACGGCATCCATGGACCCAGAAAATTCATAGGGCATAATCAAATTGCCCTCGGTCTTTTGTTTTGCGGGCACCACAATGCGGGACAAGGTCAATGCTGCCGGCACACTGATAAGAGAGGCCGTCAAAATATGGACCATGGATTGGGGCACTACTTTCTCCAAGATCATGGCATAAAGGCCAATGATGGTGGCAGACGTTGTGGCAAACCCCATACACATGATGGAGAAAATCTCACTCCGCTCCATATTTTTTAGGTAAGGCCGCACCACCAAAGGCGCATCCGTTTGACCTAAGAATACTTTTGCCGCACTACAAACGCCCAAGGCGCCCCCAATCCCCAGACTTTTCCGGAAGGCCCAGGAAATACCCTTCACCATCCGTGGTAAAATTCCCCAGTGGAAAAGAAGCATGGACAAAGCACTGATCACAATCAGCATAGGCAAGGCCTGGAAAGCAAAAATAAATGTGTTTCCCTTGGCTTCAAAAGGAATAGCCGCGCCTCCCAAATACCCAAACACAAAGGTAGTCCCCTGGAGAGTCGCATCCTTTAAAGCGGTCACACCATCACTAATATAGGAAAACCCCGCCCGAATAAAGGGAACATGGAGGATCAGAACAGCGGCAATGGATTGGATCAAAAGGCCCCCTCCCACCTGTTTGAACTTCACAGATTTTCGATTCTCACTGAGAACCCAACACACGAGGATGAAAAAACAAATACCTAAACTAGCCTGAATGATGGATTGATTCATGATTCCCCTTTGAAAAGATGTTTTTAAAACTAAATATTAGGGTATACTTTTTCCATAAAGAGCACAATAAGGAAACGCGTATGACTTTTATTTTTTTAGGATGTTTGATAGCAGTCGCTGGGATCAGCCTTTTTCTCCTCCTCCAATGGGGGAAGAAAGAGTCTATCGTTCAACGCACTCTCGCCGAAGAGAAAGCCAAACGGGTATTGGATTTAGAGAGAGAGCGAGAAGCTCAAGGCCAAATTATTCTGCTGCTTGAGCGAGAAAATGCCCACCTCAAAACAGCCCTTCTACACGCTGAAAAAGAGATCCAGGAAAAGGCTAAATTAGAAGAAAATTTAAAGACCTCTTTTAAGGCCCTGTCGGCAGAAGCCCTACACATGAACAATAGTTCTTTCTTGCAGCTGGCAGAAACCACCCTTGGTAAATTTCAGGAAGTAGCAAAAGGGGATATGGAAGGACGCCACAAGGCCATTCAGGAACTTTTGACCCCTGTGAAAGAGGTCTTGTCCGGTGTGGATAAGAAAATTCATGAACTGGAAAAAGTTCGTGTGGGCGCCTACGAGTCCCTCAAACAACAGGTAACGGATTTGATTTCAACGCAGAAAGAACTTCGGACGGAAACCTCCAACCTGGTGAATGCCCTAAAGACCCCCAACGTACGGGGTCGATGGGGGGAAATTCAGCTGCGCCGCGTGGTGGAAATGGCGGGCATGCTGCCCCATTGTGATTTTATGGAACAGGTGGAGACAACCTCTGACGAGGCTCGATTCCGTCCCGACATCGTGGTCTCTCTTCCTGGCGGAAAAAAGATTGTTGTGGATGCCAAAGCGCCGCTGAATGCTTATCTTGAATCTCTGGAGACGGAGGATGTCGGCCTCAGAACCGCAAAGCTTCAGCAACATGCAAAACAAGTACGGTCCCACATCATGAAGCTTTCCTCTAAGGCGTACTGGGATAAGTTCCAGCCCACCCCTGAATTTGTGGTGCTGTTTTTGCCAGGAGAGACTTTCTTTAGCGCCGCCCTTGAACAGGACCCCTCCCTCATTGAGCTGGGGGCTGAGCAAAAGGTAATTTTGGCCACCCCCACCACTTTGATTGCCTTGCTGCGAGCGGTCTCTTATGGATGGCGCCAAGAGCGGCTCGCCCAAAACGCCAAGGAGATCAGCGACTTAGGTCAAGAACTTCATAAGCGCATTGGCGATATGAGTGACCATTTTAGCAAAGTGGGCAAGCACCTGAGTGGGGCCGTGGATTGTTATAATCAGACGTTAGGAACTTTAGAACGACGTGTTCTTGTCACCGCTCGGAAGTTCAAAGACCTGGGCGCCGCTTCCCCCGCAGAAGAAATCGGCCTGTTGGAAACGGTGGACTCTCAACCACGGGAGCTGAAATGAAAACCCTAGATACTGTAAAAACAATTTCTCTGCCCCAAGAATGTCTGGTGGATCCTCTTTCGGCTACTTCCAGAATTTACCGCCTCGTTCCGTCGGACGCAGCGCAACCTTGGATCATGGAGCTTTACGATATTGCAGAGCGCACCACGCCCCACTATCATAAAATCAAAACACAGACCTATATGATACTGGAAGGTCGGGCAAAATTTCTACTGGGCGAGGCCCAAGAAATTCTAGAAGCGGGGCAACACCTCACCATTCCCCCGGGACTTCCCCACACCGTTGAACCAGAAGGACTGATTCGTCTCCTTGTGATTGATTGGCCCAACCTACCTCACCCGGAGGATTATTATCCAAATATTGAAGAGGCTCCCTCTTTCCCTTTATCTAGAGTCTGTCCTTTCGAGGATCTCACAAAACTACCCTCTTCCTGTTATCAACAGCGCAAGGAAGGAGATGGGTACGTAGCCTATGAAATATGTGAGGATTTGCATCATACCTGGAGCATTGCCATTCTGGATATAAAGGACGCTGCCCCTCATTTTCACAAACAAGAAACGGAGCATTTTATTGTGTTGAGCGGTCAGTTAAAAATAACCTTGGACGATGTTGAGCAGACCTTAGATACCGGACAGTCCATCTCCATAAAGCCCGGGTGCACTCACCACTTGCGATCTGCTGGAGATGAAGCCGTTCGGCTTCTCTGCGCTAGCTTTCCTGCCTTTGATCCGAGTGATTTTTATCCCCTGTAAAAATAGTGTAGCCATCACCACAAGGATTCTATTCCCGCTCCGGGGGTCGTGACAATAAAAGATCAATAGCTTCGGGCACAGGGAGTCTTTCATAGAGAATCTTATAAACCATCTCGGAAATGGGCATTTCCACCTTCAACTTCTCTGCCAATCCATGCAGTGCTTCTGCCGTGTAAACTCCCTCCACGGTGGTATCCAAAGAATCAAGAGCCGGCAAGGGTTGGTTTTTCTTGCCAACCTGAAGACCAAACTTAAAATTACGGGAATGGGTGCCGCCGCAGGTGAGCATGACGTCCCCCACACCAGACAGTCCTAGGAAGGTTTTTACCTGAGCTCCCTTGGCCACCCCTAACCGAGAAATCTCTTGCAAGCCTCGTGCAATTAATGAAGCCACCGCATTCTCTCCCAATCCCTGGGCTCTCACGATACCGCAGGCAATGGCTAAAACATTCTTAATGGCTCCCGCTGTTTGGACCCCGATGATGTCTTCATTCAAATAAACTCGAAAATTTTTCTGGGAGAGTCCTTTCAAAATCTTTGCCGTATCCACGTCTCCCCGATATCCCACCGTTGTGGCCGTGGGCAAAAATTCTGCCACTTCATGGGCAAAGTTAGGCCCAGACAAAATACATAAAGGACGGGGTCCCAAAACCTCATCCACCACTTCACTCATCAAGAGGCCCGTTCCCTGCTCAATGCCCTTAGAGGCAATCATCAAAATAGTCTTGTCTAAGAGTAGGAGCTTCAGGGTTTTTAACAGCCCCCGCACCTTCTGAGAGGGAATGGCAATAATCACCATATCCGCCGTCTTCACACTCTCCAAAGAAGTTGTGAGCTCTATTTCTCTTGGAATAAGAATACGCGGAAAAGCTTTCATATGGCGATGCTCTTCCAAGTAAGCGACGGTTTCTGGGTTATGTCCGATGAGAGTCACCTGGGACCCCGCATGGTGGGCCATCATCCCGAGAGCTGTTCCCCACGCACCTGTTCCGATAATTGAGATCTTTAACATAAAAACTTCTCTTTCTGTTGAGAGCTGAGTATACTAAGGAGATTCGGGTTTATGAACAAAAAATTGCAGGAACTCTATTAATTTATGACTTTTTTTCTCTGGACTGCTTTTTTTGTAACAGTTTCCCTCTTTCTTCTTTCCTCCTTTCTGTCCGCCGCAGAGACTGCTTTAACTGCCTTCTCCCGTCCTCGCATCTACCGTTTGGCTAAAAAGGGGAATCCTCGGGCAAAGTCCATTGAACGACTCACCCACAAAATGAATCATGCCATTGGAAGCATTTTAATTGGAAACAGTGCTACCAACACCTTGGCCACATCCCTGGCCACAGCCATTTTTATGCAATTATTTGATGAAACTGGGGTTGTGATTGCCACCTGCACCATGACGATTCTTATGCTCACTTTTTTGGAAGTAATGCCAAAGATGTATGCGATCACCCATGCAGAATCCCTCATTCTTAAAATGGCCCCCTCCATCAAAGTTTGCCTCACGATCCTGAGTCCCTTTATGAATTTGGTTAGCATCATTTCAGAGCGCGTTCTCGCTCTATTTGGATCCCCCACCCCGCAACCAGAAGGATGGTCTTCCACTCTGGAAGAACTCCGCAGTGCCATTGATCTTCATGGAAAAGAAAAACTCCAGAAAGAAAGCGTCATGCTCCACAGCATTCTAGATCTTTCCTCTGTTTTGGTGAAAGAAATCACAATCCATCGTTCAGACGTTGAAATGATCAACGCGGATCAATCCATCGAAAAAGTCTATCAGCAAGTCCTTAAGAGTCCCTATAGTCGGCTTCCTGTGTGGAAAGGAAGCCCAGAAAACATTGTAGGCGTCATTCATATCAAGACTTTTCTTAAAGAATTTGTGAAAGCCGCCCATAGTCAAAAGAAACTGGACATCAAGAAGGCCTGTGTTGCCCCTTGGTTCATCCCAGAGACCACCCCCCTTCTCTACCAAATGCAGGCCTTTCGCCAGAAGCGTCATCATTTGGCCCTGGTGGTGGATGAATATGGATCTTTTTGCGGCATTGTGACTCTGGAGGATATTCTGGAGGAAATCGTGGGCGAAATTGATGATGAACACGATTTGAAGAACAGTGACATTCGCCGCACCAAAGAAAAAGCTTATCTGATCGACGGTGCCGTGACGGTTAGAGACTTCAATCGTCAATTTGGGCTGGAAGTTCCCGATGAAGAAGCATCCACTCTAGCGGGACTTGTCATTAACGAAAGCCGGGATATCCCCAAAATAGGCCAGACCTTCAAATTCTATGGCATTGAGTTTAAAGTCCTCCGCCGGGAGGAAAACCAACTCACCCTATTGCGGGTCAAAATTCCAGAGGTGGAAGACGCGTAAAAAATGGCCTTCTTCCTTGCGGAAAAACTTCTCAATTTCTTTCTTCCTCCCGTTTGCCCTTTCTGCCGCACTTTAGTCTCCCATAATAAAACTGTCTGCAGCTCTTGCTGGTCCCAAATCCAATTTATCACCGCTCCTTACTGTCCCCAATGCGCAAAGCCTTTTGAGTTTGGATCCGCCACCAATGATTTAAAATGTGGAAAATGTCTGTCGATGCCTCCCTCCTATAGCCTTACCCGAGCGGTTTTTAAATACGATGATTTTTCAAGGAAACTAATTCTCTCTTTCAAGCACCATAATGCCATTCATCTGGGGCCTATCCTGGCTCACTGGATGTACACCCACGGGCAAGATGCCCTCATAGGGGCAGATTTTCTGGTACCTGTGCCTCTCCATTGGACGCGCCTTTTGAAGCGAGGGTATAATCAGGCGGCTATTCTGTCCAAAGAGATCAGCAAGCTCAGTAACATTCCCACAAAGCTTAAGATCCTAGAGCGTTCGCGACGCACGCCTATCCAAGGCTCCCTCACCCCTAAACAACGTCAGGACAACGTGCGGAATGCTTTTCAGGTTCCTTCCGCTGTAGCCTCTAAAATCCAAGGAAAAACTCTTGTGTTAATAGATGATGTTCTCACCACCGCAGGGCCTACGCATGAAAAAATAAAGAAGGAATAGAAAGGGGAAGAATGGTATAAGATTTCTCAAATTTTGGGAGGATTTGAGAGATGAAAGAGGCATTTGAAGAGTATTTCAAAGAAGTAGAGGATCCACGGTCACTAAG
>CAIWGV010000020.1 GCA_903912365.1 uncultured Alphaproteobacteria bacterium | reverse complement strand
GATCTACACCAGGACGTACACTCTTTCCCTACACGACGCTCTTCCGATCTGATCCAAATGAATCTTCCGAATTCGGAATGTTTTGGGTGTGACTTCCACTAGCTCATCCGTCTCTAAATAGGACAAAGCCTGCTCCAACGTCAACTGCCTAGGTGGTGTCAACCGGATCGCTTCGTCTTTGCCCGAGGCCCGTACGTTACTGAGCTTCTTTTCCTTCAGGGGATTTACTTCCAAGTCTGAGGGGCGAGAGTTTTCACCGATGACCATTCCTGTATACACGTCATCTCCCGGAGACACAAACAGAACACCGCGCTCCTCAATAAACCACAAAGCATAGGATACTGCTTTTCCTTGGTCTGTGGAAATGAGAACGCCATTGCGGCGACCAGAAATTTCTCCTTTATAGGGACCGTATCCGTAGAACGCTCGACACATAACACCGGTTCCCCGGGTATCCGTCAGAAATTCATTTCGGTATCCAATGAGTCCGCGAGTTGGCACTAGGAACTTCAATCGAACCTTTCCTCCTTCGATGGTGTTCATATCGGTCATCTCACCCTTTCGGATACCGATTTTCTCAACAACCACGCCCACATAAGGCTCATCCACATCCACCTGGACATCTTCCAGGGGCTCCAAGCGCTCACCCGTCACTTCATCCTTTTTATACAGAACGCGAGGGCGGCTGATGGAAAGCTCAAAGCCTTCCCGACGCATGGTTTCAATCAAAACACCAAGCTGCAATTCCCCACGACCAGACACTTCAAAGGCATCCTTGCCATCGGTTTCCCGCACCTGAATAGAAACGTTAGTTTCTTTTTCATGCATCAACCGTTCCCGGATCATCCGAGAGGTCAACTTGGTCCCCTCTTTTCCCGCAAGGGGAGAATCATTCACTGCAAATGTCATGGCAAGAGTCGGTGGATCAATGGGTATAGTCTTGATGGCTTCTGTTACCTCTGACACGCAGATGGTATCTCCTACTGTTGTTTCAGAAAGTCCTGCAATAGTTACGATATCACCGGCTTCTGCCACATCCACAGGCACACGGGCCAATCCACGGAAAGTCATAATCTTGGCGATCTTGCCTTGTTCCCGCAAAACGCTGTCCGGTGTCAGGGATTTAACACTGGCATTCATTGTCGCTTTACCGCTATAAATTTTTCCTGTCAAAATACGGCCCACGAAATTGTCATACTCTAGAATGGTTGCCAACATCTTGAAGGGACCATTTGGCTCCACTTGGGGCGCCGGGATATGACTGTAAATTGTCTCCAACAAAGGTTGCATATTTTCGCGGGGGTCTTTCAGATCCCGCACGGCCCAGCCTTCTCTCGAAGAAGAATAAAGAATGGGAAAATCTAGCTGATCATCGGTGGCATTCAAGGATACGAAAAGATCAAACACTTCGTTCAGAACTTCCTGAGGCCGTCCATCGGGCCGATCGATCTTGTTCACAACTACGATGGGACGTAATCCCTGAGCCAAGGCTTTTGTTAGAACGAACTTGGTCTGAGGCATAGGCCCTTCGGCAGCATCCACCAAAACAATCACTCCATCCACCATGTCGAGAATACGCTCTACTTCACCACCAAAGTCAGCGTGTCCAGGGGTGTCTACGATATTAAACCGTTTGCTTTGCCATTCAATGGACGTACATTTTGCAAGGATGGTAATGCCTCGTTCTTTTTCCAAATCATTGGAGTCCATGGCGCGCTCAGCGACGCGCTCGTTGCTCCGAAAGGTTCCACTCTGATGGAGAAGAGCATCCACAAGGGTTGTCTTTCCATGGTCAACGTGGGCAATAATGGCGAGGTTTCTGATTTCGATCATGTGATAATAAAGCTTTCTTCTTAAATGAGACTCAACATCCTACCACAGGATATCTGTGAGGAGAGCTCTTCTTTTCCTATAAAACAGAGCAAAATGCAAGCTTTTTGTTGTTTTAAGTCCCCAAACAACGGGCTTATAGGAACATCTAGAACTTCTTTGTGAATTTGACGGCTACTTGATTCGAACTATACTGAGACCCAAACTCACCGGAGTATGTGACCCCCAAAGAGTACCCGTCTGTAAACCTCACCATGGATTCTAAGCTTGGGGCAATATCCGTTGTGGTAACGGTGGTGGATTCAAAGCTTGTGCCGCTTCCAGTTTCAATGACACCCTTCTTGATAGGCTTTTTATTAACCACACCTAATCCAATCGCTGGCTCCCATTCCATGGATTCAAAGACATAGGTCTTGGCCAATGTTACACCTCCCTGAGACCGCAGCATACTGGCATCCCCACTCTTAATGAAGAGCGCCCCAGGTCCTGTTTCTTGATATCCCTGTTGATGACAATAGGAAAAGTCAAAGGATCCGAAAACCTTCAGTCGATAGCCATCCTTCACATCAAAAGTATAGCCCCCTCCCACATGCGGCGTCAGTTGATATCCTCCATGTTTGTTGGCAGCAAATGTGTTGGCAGAATTGTTGGCGCTCGTATTTCTGTATCCACGGTAATTTTCCATGCCTGCCACCAAGGCTCCTTCCACATACCACTTATCTCGGAACCACGTACCAAAGAAGGTCGCGAACTTATCATTGATGCGCATCTTGCCGGCGTTGGAATCACAGTTCATCTGGGTGCCCGCATATCCAAGGCCGCCTCCCACAATAATGTCATACCTAGGCTTGTGATCCATTCCAAAGATAATTCCTGCCGTCCGGGCCTTGAACCCAGGAGCCCCAAGGTTCGCCACCTGCCGCAGGTTCATTCCAAAGGGTTGGGCCCAAATGCCGGTTTTCTGCCCTCGTAACTTTGCCCACTTCTTCATATTTTCTTTTGTTGTCTGGGCAACGGCTCCGTCTGTCAGATTTAGGAAATCTTTTGTCAAATCTGGAGCCTGGAAGGGATTAGATGTAAAGTGTGTAGATTCTCCCGAGTCAACATCCAAGCTTCCGCTATCCCGAGACCCTCCCGTAATTGATGTAACCGTTGTTACTTGACCGAATGCTGCACTCTGAGAAACCCCTCCCACTTGTCCTGCAGAAGCAGGTTTAGGAGGGGGCGGCGGCGGCGGTTTGTAAATTACAAAGGTGGTCGTAGATCCAAGAGTAGGAATGGCCGTCCACCCGACAGGGAGTCCCGTTACATTTCCAAAAGACAAACTACTGCCCGCAGTAGTCACGTTCTCAAACAACGTATAAACACTCCCCAATGCCGTGGAGTCGAGAACATTAAGAACCAAGTTTAACCCCGGCGCAACAACCGTCCCGTTATGGAGATTTATACTGCTCGACTGTTCCGCCGCATTAATGGAAATCTTGAGGGCACCCCCAGATGAAGCCGTGATCCCCCCCGCAGAAAAGACGGGTGTAGAGGCAGGCGCTATACTAGAGAGGTCAAGAGTATCTCCTGCTGCCAAGGTTACGCCAGAGGTATAGTTCGAAGAATTAGCATGACTGAAAGCCATAGTAGATCCTCCGCTTATGGTTGTGGGACCCGAATACGTGTTGGATGCAGAGTTTAAAATAAGGACTCCCCCGCCACTGGCCGTTAGGGAGGTTGTGCCGGATACTGTGGGATCTTTAACAGGTGTCGCAAGTGTCACCCTTCCAGTCCCCGCATAGTCAATGGTCAAAGGACCACTATTCGCCATATTCATACTGCTGCTAACCGTATCCGACCCCGTTAGAATAAGCTGGCACCCTGTTCCACCTCCATTAATTGTTGTTCCCGTGGTACTACTTGCAGGGGCCGTCACAGTATAATTATTCCCCATACCATTAAACCCAATTATACCAAAGGAGGTGGTCCTCGACCCAAAGATTAAATTTCCTCCAAAAATCTGCAGGTTACTTATGGAGTTTTCCCCAGAATAAGTTACAGTGGTATTGCCAGAGAATCCTAATGTACTTCCAGCTCCCAAGGTGATGTCCCCGCTATAGCTCCCATCTGTTCCATCCGTAAAATATACCGACCCCCCTCCAGAGATATTTCCCTTAATAGTCTGGGTTGTTGTAGATAGAGAAGTCCCAGAATTAACCCTCGTCCCTCCTGTATAGGTGTTAGTTCCTGTCAATATAATCTGATTTCCCCCATCTAAGATAAGGCCTCCCTGCCCCGTTATGTTTCCTCCAAGAGTTAGGTTAAAGGTAGATGTTATGGTGCTGTTAGTCCCCGTGGCAAGGGAAATGGGGCCACCATAAGAAGTCCCTTGATCTTGTCCATAATCCCGAAAATTTACCGTTCCTCCAGAAAGAACCAACCCACTTGTATTCACGAGAATCCCCGTTGATGTTCCCAAAATTGCCCCACTGGGAACAGTTGTGGAGCCTGTGTAGCTATTAGTATAATAAAAACCTACCGTTCCCCCTCCTATGGTAAGATTTGTCCCAGATATATTTCTAACTATCAGAACCCCTCCCCCTCCGCTTGTCTGAATGGTGCCCCCACTTCCAATCAACGCGAGGGGGTTACTACTAAAAGTCGCCGTCCCTGCAGCTACAACCATTTCTAGTGTTCCCCCTGAAAGGTTCACCTGTGAACCAGAAGGGATCGTCTGCCCCGCTGACATCTGTGTCATAAGCTTTGCGCCAGCCAAAACGTTCGTTGCACCTGCATACGTGTTGCAAGCGTCTGGCCCATTTAGATATACAATGATAGGATTTGTTCCATCGCCCATGTTAAAATCTCGTAATCCACTTATGGTACCCCCACTGCTTCCATCAAAGGTAACCGTAGGGACTGGGGAATAAATACCAGTCGCTACAACACTCAACCCCACGTTCGTAGTATAGCTCGTCGTAATAGTCATATCAGAGTTAACAGATATTGTTGTCGGTGGCGGCCCCCAGGAAGACCCTACTCTGACCAAAGTCAAAAGCAAAATCGCAGGGAGTTTCGTGAAAAATTTTTGTGTCACTATTATACCGCCCTGTTTGTTTTTTTATCGTTACATTAACGCTATAAGATTTAAGGTTGGGAGTCAATCGAAGCAGCTCCCTATTTTGCTTTAAATTATATCCCGTGGTATAAGGAGAAATGATCTATTCCTGGTTCCGACGTATTCTTTTTGATCCTCTACAGGCCCTTCCCACCTTGATTGTTTATGGCCTCCTAAAAATGCTCCCTATTGATTGGGCTTCCGATAGTATGGGAGCCGTCGCCCGGGCCCTCGGGCCTCGCCTAAAGGTCAGTAATTTGGGCCGAAAAAATCTGGCTCTCGCCTTTCCCAAAAAAACACCTCAGGAACGGGAACGCATCCTCAAAGGCGTCTGGGAAAATCTGGGTCGTGTGGTGGGAGAATTTCCCCACATGGATACCATTGCCACCTCCCCAGATCGGGTGGAGGTGGTGAATGGAACCCTCATTGATCTCCTTCGCGATGATGGCAAACCTGGCATTTTTGTGGCAGGACATTTGGCTAATTGGGAGCTCCCCCACCTCACAGTCATCAGTCATGGCCTTCCCATCGGGCTCATCTCTCGCCCCCCCAACAATTGGATTGTGCGGTGGTTTTTGGATTATGTGCGCCGGAATGCCTTGGTTCATCTCATTTTAAAAGGAGCCGCTGGATCTAAGCAACTTCTGAAGTTCTTGCAACAGGATGGGCATGTGGGAATTTTGGTGGACCAACGCCTGTCAGAGGGAGACCTCATTCCATTTTTTGGGCGAGAGGCGTTCACAGCTGTGGGGCCTGCAAAGCTCGCCGCAAAATACAAAGCCCCTCTGGTACCCGTCCAGGTGGAACGCCTCAAGGGCGCCCATTTCCGAGTCACTTTTCATGAGCCCCTTGTCCTAAAATCAACGCCGGAAAAAACCACAGAAGCTCTGAATAAAATGATTGAAAAATGGATTACAAAGAACCCAGAACAATGGTTATGGTTGCACAATCGGTGGAAGATATAGGCTTTGAAAACCCCCTATAAAACTCAAGAAATTACCCTGTAGAATCTCCTGTTGATAGAACAAAGACATACCTTTCTCCCATTTAGAACTTGATTTTTACGGATGTTTTGTAGTAATGTCGGACGTCACAGAAAGGACAGTGCGATGGAAAGAGTCCCCTTAACAGCTTCCGGATTGAAAAGATTAGAGGAAGAATTAAAGCAATTAAAATTTTTTGAACGGCCCGCTATTATTAAGGCCATTGAGGAGGCACGCGCCCACGGGGACCTCTCTGAAAACGCTGAATATCATGCAGCCCGCGAACGTCAGTCCTTTATCGAGGGACGCATTGGTGAATTAGAGAACAAGGTAAGTCGCGCGGAAGTTATCGACTTTACCAAGCTTTCTGGAGATTCCGTCAAATTTGGCGCCACTGTTACAATTAAAGATGAAGACACGGCGGAAGTTTTAAAGTATCAGATCGTGGGTGCCGATGAGGCCGATATCAAAAAAGGGCTTCTCTCTGTCACCTCCCCCCTTGCTCGAGGCCTCATTGGGAAATCAAAAAATTCCGTTGTTGAGGTTCCTACTCCCCGTGGCGACAAAGGATACAAGATTCTTCAGATTGAATTTGTTTAATTTCTTTTAATCCTTCTTGTTTCCCCCCGAAAACCTCTTTAGAATGTGATTGTTTGATATGTACAAGAGGAGGCCAATATGGACGCACTACCTTATTATTTCATTAAAGGTTTTTTGGTTGGGTTTTCTGTCGCCGCCCCCATTGGTCCTGTAGCCATCTTTTGTATCCGACAGACCCTGGCCTACGGCCTTCTGTGTGGTATCGCTGCGGGCGTTGGTGTCTCTCTAGCCGATGGGTTCTATAGCTGGATTGCCTCCATTAGCTCCACTTTTATTCAGCAGTTTATCAATGACTACGCCTTTTGGTTTTATAGCCTAGGCGGATGCGTTCTTATTTACTTAGGGGCAAAGATATTCCGGAGCCCTATTCCCTCAACAAAAGAGAAGGCCCCTCAGAAGCGAAGCCTTTTTGCTTCTTTTTCCAGCACCCTCCTTTTAACATTTGCCTCTCCCATGACCACTTTTCTTTTCATTGGCATGTTCACAACCTATGGCGTTTTTGATACTCCCCTAATGAACTCTCAAATCACCCAGTTGGTTTTAGGTGTTATTGTGGGGGCCATGACGTGGTGGGTTATTTTGACCTCTTTCGTAAATTTTGTACATACCCGTTCCAATATGGCTGTTTTTAAATATGTGAACCGAATTTCCGGGGCCGGCATATTCTCTTATGGTCTCTATACTTTTGCGAAACTGTTCTTCTTGAAATAGCCATCGGCTTATTTTCTTGACTTTTGGAATTTGAAGGTGTAGCGTGGGGATTAGGTTAGAGATAACTCTTAAGGGTTCACTATTGATACGACAAAGTTTTTCAGTACTATCTTTTGATATTCCTAAAATTTTCCTTTTAGTTTTCTAGTGTTTCTCCCAAGAGGTGATCGTCAAGATCATATTGATAACCTGCAGAAAGAGAGAGAAATCTCTGTTTCTGATTGTTAACCGTTAAATAAAAGGAAAAAGACTATGGCAAACGGCACAGTAAAGTGGTTCAACCCTACAAAGGGATTTGGATTCATTCAACCAGAAGAAGGTGGCAAGGATGTTTTCGTTCACATCACAGCTCTCGAGAGAGCAGGATTGCACACTCTTAATGAAGGTCAACGTGTTAGCTTTGAACTTGCAACAAACAAGGGAAAAGTTTCCGCAGTTAATATCAAGACTCTATAGTTAAGATAGTACTTCAAAAACTCCCTCTGGGTTTATTCCTAGGGGGAGTTTTTTTATGCCTAGAAAAAGAATGGTATTATAAGGTCGGCCGAAGGTCCAACTGCACCGCATGAATCTGTTTAATCTCTTCCGCTAAACACTCATACACCAACCGATGTCGTTCAAGGGGAGATTTTCCTTCAAACGCTTTGGACACCAGAATAATTTTAAAGTGACTATTCCCGCCAGATCCCGCTTCTTTATGTCCGTGATGGGCTGCGGACTGGTCAATCACTTCTAGATGGAGAGGATGAAAGGCCGCGACAAGTTTTTGATGAAGTGTTTCTTTCATATCAAGGAACGTTAGATTTCCCCTTCAGGCAAAATTTCTCCGCCCTCAGCTCCCTCAATCCCTTCGATTTGATCCAGAGTTTCTTCATCCATATCCTCAAAAATACGTTCAGCAGATACAATGACTTCTGAATCATCTAGACGGAAGAGGCGTACACCCTTGGTGCGGCGCCCGGCAATGCGGATTTCATTAACCCGAGACCGGATCAGTTGCCCACTACCCGTCACCAGCATGAGATGGTTGTCTCCTTCCACCGGGAAGCTGGCCACAATGAGCCCCGTTTTGTCAGAGAGATCCATGTTCGTAATGCCCTGCCCTCCACGACCGGTAATGCGGTACTCGTAGGCTGAAGTCCTCTTCCCAAATCCTTTTTCTGATACCGTCAGAATAAACTGCTCCTGCTCGGCCATCTCCTTATAACGCGCCTCTGAGAGCATGGACGCCAAATGTCCCGAGGGGTCTGCTCCCTCTTCCATGCCGCGCAGGGCACGCACTTGACGGAGATAGAGATCCCGCTCTTCAATGGTAAAGTTGCCATGGGTCAAAATACACATGGAGACCACGTAGTCTTCGCCCTGAAGGCGAATGCCCCGAACGCCGTTAGAATTTCGACCCACGAAGACCCGGATATCTGTGGCAGAGAATCGGATACAGCGCCCTTCTTTGGTGGAAATAAACACGTCGCTCTCCTCATGACAAGTAGCAACGGACACTAAGTATTCTCCCTCATCCAGCTTCATGGCAATTTTGCCATTGGCCCGGATATTTAAGAAGTCTGACAATAGGTTCTTTCGAACATTTCCACTGGAAGTGACAAACATAATGTGCAAGTCATTCCAGGTGGATTCATCCCCTGACAGCGGCATAATGGTAGAAATCTTCTCATCCTTCTCGAGGGGCAGAAGATTGATCAGTGCCTTACCTTTAGAGGTGGCGCTTCCCAAAGGCAATCTGTAAACTTTTAAGACATAAACTTTTCCAAGGGACGAGAAAAACAGGATGGGCGTGTGGGTGTTGGACACGAACATCTGCTCCACGAAATCTTCTTCCCGTGTCTGCATGCCACTTCGCCCTTTTCCACCGCGCCGTTGGGCTCGATAAGTAGAAAGAGGGACGCGCTTGATGTAGCCTGCGTGGCTCACCGTCACCACCATGTCTTCTCTCTGAATGAGGTTTTCAAGATCTGTCGTGATTTCCCCATCAATGATCTGGGATCGCCGAGGAACTGCAAACTTTGCCTTAATGTCCGCCAGCTCTTCCTTCATAAGACGGAAGATTTCAGACCGGTTTGAGAGCACGAAAATGTAGTGTTTGACCCGCTCTAGAAGATCCTTAAGCTCTTCTAAAATCTTTTCCCGCTCAAGACCTGTTAACCGGTGCAACCGCAAATCCAAAATGGCTTTCGCTTGCCGCTCTGACAACTTATATGTCTCTCCAAATTGCTGTTCAGAGACCTCAATGAGACTGATAAATTCTCGAATATCGTGAATGGGCCACGACCGTGCCATCAGCTGCTCTTTCGCAAGACTTGGATCCGCTGCCTTGCGAATTAGCGCAATCACTTCATCCAGATTTGCCACAGCCAAACCAAGGCCTATCAAAATCTGTCCGCGATCCCGTTCTTTCCCCAACTCAAACCGCGTTCTTTTAGTGATCACCTCTTCCCGGAATTCAATAAAGGCTGCAATCATTTCCTTGAGGGTCATGAGAAGAGGCTGCCCCTTATAAAGAGACAACATGTTAGCGCCGAAGGTATCCTGGAGAAGCGTGTACTTATAAAGCTGGTTCAGGATCACATGGGGGTCTGCATCCCTTTTTAATTCCACCACCATGCGGACGCCGTCTCGGTCTGATTCATCCCGAAGATCAGAAATCCCCTCAATAACCTTGTTGTTTACAAGCTCTGCAATTTTCTCCATGAGCTTGGCTTTGTTGGCCTGGTAGGGAATTTCTGTAAAGACAACAGACTCTCGATCCTTTTGATTTTCCTCAAAGTGCGCTTTCGCCCGAATAACGAAAGAGGCATGGCCCGTTTGGTACGCTCTGAAAATGCCTTCCCGCCCTAGGATCTCTCCCCCCGTTGGAAAATCAGGCCCTGGAATGTACTGAAGGAGTTCTTCAATGGAAATGTCTGGATTATCCATATAGGCATAGCATCCATCAATCACTTCGCCCAAATTATGGGGCGGAATATTGGTGGCCATTCCCACAGCGATTCCTCCGGCTCCATTCACCAGCAAATTTGGAAATCGCGCTGGCAAGACGACGGGTTCCTTGGTGCTTTCATCATAGTTAGGCTGAAAATCAACCGTGTCCTTATCAATATCCTCAAGCAGAAAATGGGCAGGGTGGGAAAGACGGGCTTCCGTATATCGCATGGCCGCCGCGGGATCTCCATCCATGGACCCGTAGTTTCCTTGTCCATCCACCAACATTAAGCTCATGGAGAAAGGTTGCGCCATGCGCACCATGGCATTATAAATGGCTTGGTCTCCGTGGGGATGGTACTTACCCATCACATCTCCCACAACACGAGCAGATTTACGATAGGGGCGATTGTATTCTAGCCCCACTTCTTTCATGGAATATAGGATGCGCCGATGAACAGGCTTTAACCCATCCCGTACGTCCGGCAAAGCCCGACTCACGATAACGCTCATGGCATAGTCCAAATAGGACTTCTTCATCTCTTCTTCGAGACTAATGGGCGAAATAGAAGCTAATTCTGTCTCAGACATGCAACTCTCTATGGTTATATGGGTTAAGTAGTATCAACGCTTAAAAAGGAATCTCGTCGTCCAAATCGCTCAAAGATGCCCCAACTGCCTCTAGAGAAGACTCAGAGCCTCCCGCAGCAGATGACACACCCTCTCCAAATCCGGATCCTCGGGAATCTAGTATAGAAAGTTCTCCGCGGAACTTGGACAACACCACTTCTGTAGAGTACCGCTCTTGACCTGTGGTATCCGTCCACTTCCGTGTTTGAAGTTGACCTTCTATGTAAAGTTTTGTTCCTTTTTTAATATATTTCTCAACCACATCGCTCAGACGGTCATTAAAAACAACCACCCGATGCCACTCCGTACGATCTTTGCGTTCGCCTGTGGTGCGGTCCTTCCAAGACTCGGAAGTCGCAACAGAAAAAGTAGCGATCTTGGTGCCATCCGATGCATGCCTAATTTCTGGATCACGTCCTAGGTTTCCAACTAAAATAACTTTATTCACACTGCCCGCCATGGAGATATTCCTTCTTTAAAATATTACGGTCCCATCATAGAGAATATCCCCCAAAATCTCAAGCAAGATTAATTGCCTTTTATAGGATCTCTAGAAATGGAGGGGGGAACTCCGAGGGGACGTTCTCTTTGCAAAATAATGATGGGACGAAGTTTGTTTGGGTTATTTTGGGACGGAGAATTTCCTTCCGGAACAAAGTAGGTGCAGAACCTGTTAAAGATTCCCTTATGAGCCTTCACAAACTGGGGGGTTCCAGCTCGACGTTTCAGCACTTTTAAGTCCTGTGTATGCAAATGCGTACGAATCCAAGAGTTCTTGTGGAGAGCCCATTCAACACCATTCTTATCCTGGATGGAGGCTCCCGTATCAAAGACAAGACGCTTAACTTCAGAAAACGTGAGGATGGGGCATTGCAGCTGAGGTGTCGGCCTATGATTCATAATCGTAAGAATACGGCCTGCATCAACCGTCCCCTCTTTCCCCTGACCAAACCAACCGGTCCCCACAATGTCATAGGAACACTCGCATTTCCCTCCGGAAGAAGAGGACCGCTTAAAATAAAGATCTTGCTCCATTGTGCAAACCCTTTTTAAAAAAGGCTTATCTTTTGTCCTCACTTTTAAGTTGTTTAGGGAATTGCTTTGGTTGGCATTACTCCCCTCTTGCCCCAAGGCACATAAATCTTGAGGAGATAGTTGGGGACAACTTTTTTTGAAAAGAAGCGCTGATTGAGAAGTGGAAACAAGAAGCACAACAAAACATACGGTCTTTAAAATTTTTTTATACGTTACGTTCATGAAACCCCACCTGTAGGTTTATCATATAAAAAAACACGTGCCGATGCAACACAACAAGGGCCCGATTTTGTTTTTATCATCAAGAACCCTCTTCTGTGTAAAAAATAATAATCCATTGACTTTTTTCCTGTCTATTGCTAATTCATGACTACTATTCTATTTATAAAGAGGTTTAACATGAAAATTAAGGTAATATTGTCAGTTATATTTTTGGGTTTTATATTGCCCTTAACGTCTCCTCTTTGGTCATCTGCATCAGACCTGCCCCTGGATCATATTCTCACAAAAAGAATCTCTGTAGGTCCCTTAGAAAACAAAGACCAGCGGCACGTTGTTGGTGAAAAAATAGCCCTCTTCTTTGAGAATTCAGGAAAAACCCAGGAAACTTTAACTATTATTAGGAACCTTTGTCGTGCA
This sequence comes from uncultured Alphaproteobacteria bacterium, assembly GCA_903912365.1. Taxonomy (GTDB): domain Bacteria; phylum Pseudomonadota; class Alphaproteobacteria; order UBA7879; family UBA5542; genus CAIWGV01. The sequence goes on along the minus strand of CAIWGV010000020.1, from coordinate 24,005 downwards.
ATAGAAGGCACACGCCGTCCTCCTGTCAGAACTTTTGAAGACTATGTCGTGGCTAGAGGGTTCATGACGAAGGAAAATGTCTCTATTCTCCAACCGATCTATATAAATGCATTGAAAATTTTAGGAGAGGTCCAAGATTCTGCAAAAAGTGGCCCTCTCCATCTTACAGATTTTTCCCTGGACGGATGCTTTAAAAGTCCTTTTTTCTTAAAATTTATTTTTGGAGAACTAGGGTTAAAAAGTTTCCCAAGCACTTACCTATTACCTTTTTGTTTTTGTGAATGGCAAACATCCAAACAGCATGAAGTTGAGAATTTTGCTAAAGACTTTATAAAAGCCGCCTATACCTTTGAAATGCAACTTGGGAGCCTTAGTGTTGCAGGTATAAAGGATATAGTGGAGTGGTGGTACTTTACTTGTGAGGACCAGCTTCTTGGAGAAGGACTGAAAGAACCTTCAGCATCCCTAGATACCCTCAAAAGCTCCCTTGATTTCAGCTGCTCAGCACACTATTTTAAAAATTTAGAACAAACAAGCAGGTTTCTTTGTCTAGAAACAACATCGGGTATCTGCAGAGTTTTTTTAAATACTATTCAAAATTTTCATGACCACGCTTTACCTCTAATTTCTATGATTGATCAGATAACTAGAGTTATTAAAGATCCCTCAACCCTGAAGTCCTCTTCCCCTCTACCTCCAAAGGATTGGGAGAGTTTTTTCGAATCTTATGAGATGGCTCACTTGATGATATCCCTTGGCTCCACTCATTCCTTAACGAAAATACGTCAAACCCTGAATATTGATATGGGAGCTGAAGTCTCATTTTCCACAGAAAATGATCAGTATGTCCTTAACAAAATAGAGTTCACATCCAGAGAAGGAGAGTTCCTCTCTTTTTCTCAAACCACATGGCCTAGTCTTTCAAGACTTCTTCGTAAAAATCCCTTGGTCTCTCTCCAAAGTTACGAGGTTCAGATAGAGAATCCTCTTGCGCCAAAACTTTGTCAGATGACGGACGAACGAGATGATTTACAGGAAAAAACAACTAAAGAACGGGATGATTTGAAGAAACAGATCTCTACTCTAACAGGGGAGGTTCTAAAACTCCAAGAGCAAATAAAGAAGCCTCAAAAAAAAGAAAAGAAGGCCTCTCCCAACAAAGAGCTACAAGAAGAAAAAGCGTATGCGCTCCGGCTATCTTCCCAGCTGGAAGAGATAAGAGAAGATCTTAATAAAAAAGAACTTGTCATCCGAGAGAAAAATACTATGATTGAGACTCAGAGAAAAGATCTCATGAGTCTAAATGAAGGGATACTGACCTTCAGAAAAGAAAATTCCGATCACCTTCGGGATTTAAAAGAAAAAGACAAAACAATTGTTGCCTTAAGACAGGAATTGGATTCAAAAAAAGACAAGCCCGACAGAGCTTCTGCGGGAGATCTTTCAAAGGTACCTCGAGAGAGAGCCAATTTTGAAGCCAGGCTCCTCCAATTTCAAAAGGATCTTCAGACTCACCAATCTGAGCTTAAAGCGAAAATTTCTGAATTACAGGCTATGGAAAAAGATCGGGATGCTCAGGCCCAGCTCTTACAAAAAAAGACTGTCGATTTTATAGCTTTAGAAAAAGAATTGGGAACAGCCTTAAACCAAGCCGCCGCACTCAGGGAAACCCTAGAAGAAAAAGACAGGTCAGTGGCAGCCCAAAAACTTACATCTCCTTCAAAAGTCTCTTCGGAAGCTACTCTGGAAAAAAGATTAGAGAAAATAGAAAAACACCTTCTTGAGACAAGCCCTCCTTCTTCTGAAACAACAGGCTCTCCCCCCACTCCTCTCAGAGCTATTGTTCCCCTAGAACTTCGCCCCACACAGCCCCAGGAGCTTTCTTCCCAAAGAGGAAATGGCTCCCAAACTAGAGGGGAACAAGGCAGGCAAGGAAGCAGCAATGACTTTAGATTTCACCCCCCTTTTCCACCCGCTTTTACACCCCATCAGCCATATGATATGTCACAGCCATATCCTATGATGCAGCCTTATCACCCCTCCTACGGGCCTATGTTCTTCTCTGAGGGGTCCTTTCCAACGGATGGATATATGATGATACCTGATGGATACGTGATGATGCCTAATGGATACATGGCTAGGTGTTAATATTTAACAGTCATTCCAACGGATATTTTGCTTCGAACTGGCTCACTATACCCTTTCTTTTTAAGGGCGATTCCGTATTCAATATATCCATCCAAACAAGAAGCCACACTTGAACGCACTCCAAATCCAATGCTTCGCACACTCCGCCTTGAGACTTCATTTATGCCCTGGCTCAAGTTATGAACCGACCCTTCAGTGTAATATGTATAGGGGATAACGTGATCCACCATTCCCATTTTCTCAAAGATATAGTTAAGTTCAATTCTTCCAAAAAGTCCATTGTCTCCTATGGCGACACCGCTGGGATAGGCTCTGTTATAAGGACCACCTCCCATACTAAAACGCTCCGCATTCAAGAGGGATTCGGAAGAAATCTGCCCCTGGACCAAGAAAATTGCCTGAAACTTACCAAGAGCTTGAACACGTAAGGCTTTGAGAGTCGCCTTTGTAAAGTCTGTATACCCCACCGGCCGAGAGGAAGTAAGCGATTTATTAGGGGTTGCTCCAAAAGCCCTGAACCCTTTTCTAACCCCAACCTCAAAGAGATTCTTCCCACAGAAAACGTCAGAAAAATCATAAGAAACTGTCGCACTGGCAGTTCTAATTTTATCTTCGGTCGTCACATTAAGAAGCCCTACTTCGTTACTCATATTATAGAAACCCACCTGTCCTTCAATCCATAAATTCTGGTATCGACTTCTGAACATGGGATATTTTAATCCCACAGAGCCCTGTTCTGCCGTTCCTTCTATTTCTAAAATCTGCAGGAAATCTCCCGGTCTTGTTTTGACATGATTCCCGGAAACTTCTAATTTTAAGCCCTCCGATCCTAAGTATTTTTCATAGTTTCCCCGTACCATTTCCATGCCCCTATGGGCAGGAGACCACCCAAATCCAGCCGTTAACTTATCTTCCATAAAAATAGCATCGTTAACAGAAACTTGACCCATTCCTTGCCAAGGCCCCACATATTGGGTTCCATCATTATTAACCGTCAAAGCTGCGTCCATTTTTTTCCGATGCAAATGAACGGTCATTACGGAAGCTTCTGAATATTTTAAAGAGGGACTAAAGTTTATTTTTGCCTGCATCCCCGGAAGATCATTGAGAAGAAGCAGGTAACGCTCCAAAGTCTTTGTGGTAAGAGGTTTGTTATCTTTAATTTTGTTTACATAGGATTCCACAACGCTGTCAATTTGAGATTTATCTCCTTCATACACAACCTTTGTCACATATCCCGGCGCTAGGTGATAGCTAACAGTTCCGTCTGAAATCTCTTGGACCGGCAACGTAACCTGTGCCAAGAACCATCCTTTTGCTCGAAAATATCGTGTCAGTCCGGTCTCAAGGGATTTTAAATAAGCCCAGCTAACTCCTTTACCAATATGTCTTTTTAAGAACTTTCTAAGATCAGGATCTGTTATAGCCTGACCATCCATTTTAATATCATTTAAATGAAACTGGGTTCCTGGTCCACGCCCTTCACTCAGAGGGGGCAAAGCAGACTGAGAAGAAGACGGCATGAATTCGGACATGGGTTCAAGGGGAACATCTTCCAGCATTCTTTCTGTTTCTGAGGGAAGAGCAAACTCAGGAACAACCCGCGCCTTTCCTTCAAAACAAAGGAATGCCAATGCAGAAATGTATAGAATGAATTTTTGTTTTAAATTCAATATGCCCCCTGAATTTTTTATAATTAAGTTTATTATACTATAATGTATTTTTTTCTTCAGTTGTTTTCTTTTGAAGAAGAAAGATAATTTTTAGATGAGGCCCTACGAAGACAAGTCATCCCAAAAGTTCTGGAGGGGGGCTTCTCAGGAGAAAAAAAATATCCTACTATCTCGGCAGAGGTAGCATGATAATGAAGTTGATATCACGGAAAATAGCTTCGTCGGAGGGAACTCTTCCCCTCGGTAAACTTCTTGTCCAACACAAAATAATTTCTCCTGACCAATTACAAGTAGCCGTCCTTGAAGAAAAAAAAACAAAAAAATCTTTTCAAAAAACGCTTTTGGATTTGGGGTTTGTAACAGAAAGGGTACTATCAGATTTTCTATCCCATCTCAACGGGATTTCCCAGATTGATCTTCGGCACACCCTATTGGATGAGAGGTGCCTTTCTTTGATTTCTAAGGACCTGGCTCTAAAGCACAAAGCCATTCCTGTATGCCTGAAAGAAGAAGTGCTTCATCTAGCCATGGAAGACCCCACAGATATTTTAGCTCTGGACACCCTTCGTCATCACCTCCCAAAATATCTAGAAATCAACCCTCTTTTTAGTACAGGATCCTCTGTTCTTGAGACTATCCAGCGCTCTTACGGACAGTCTTTATCCATCCAAGACATTCTAAAAGAAATGGAGGATGTGTCATCTGAGACGCTGGAAAACCCAACAGTTCGACTGCTCAATGCCTTCATTCTGGAGGCTGTTCAACGGAACGCCTCTGACATCCATTTTGAGCCAGAACCCTCCTTTGTTAGGGTTCGGTATCGGATTGATGGAGTGTTAAAACAAGAGGTAGCTTTTCACGGGGATTATTGGTCGGCCCTTTGTGTGCGTCTTAAGATCCTTTCTAATATGAATATTGCGGAAACCCGAAATCCTCAAGATGGCCGATTTTCTCTATATCTGGAAGGACGGGATGTTGACTTTCGGGTTTCAAGCCATCCCACAATTCATGGGGAAAATATGGTTGTTCGAATTTTGGACAAAACCTATTCCTTGAAACCTCTTGAGATATTGGGATTTCCCATGGAAATGGTAATCCATATGAAGCAGTGTCTTCAAAGACCCCAGGGTTTGATTATTCTCACCGGTCCTACAGGGTCTGGGAAAACTACGACCCTCTACTCCCTTCTCAATCATATCAGTTCATTGGACGTGAATATCATGACGCTTGAACAGCCGATCGAATATGAGCTTCCTCTTATTCGCCAAACAGAGATCCGAGAAGACAGTGGCATGACTTTTGCGGAGGGCGTCCGCTCTATCCTTCGACAAGATCCAGATATTATTTTTATTGGGGAGATTCGAGATAAAGAAACAGCTCAAATGGCTCTTCAGGCTGCCATGACAGGTCATCAAGTTTACACAACACTCCATACCAACACAACTTTGGGAGCCCTGCAAAGATTGGAAGATTTGGGCGTCCCTTTGTCTCTTCTTGGAGGCAACCTCATTTGTCTTTTTTCTCAAAGACTGGTCCGTAGACTTTGTGATCACTGCAAAGCCCCTCGCAATCTTAAGCCATGGGAAAAAACTTTTTTTGGAAATGCCATTTTGTTTAAAGCCATTGGATGCCCCGCCTGTGAAGACACCGGGTATAGAGGTCGACTCCCATTGGGTGAGCTGGTGGAATGTTCTGATGCCTTCAACCATTTGGTCCGGGAGAAATCATGCCTGAAAATGCTTGAAGCAGAGGCTCGCAAAAGAGGGTTTGTATCCTTAAGGGAAAGAGCGATCCAAGCCCTTTTAAGCGAACAAACAACCTTAGAGGAAATTTTAAAAGTGGTCACCCTGGAGGAAATCTCATGACTCTTTATATCTACAAAGGAACTACTTCTAAGGGAACTTTCATTCGAGGAGAAATCACAGCGGCAGATGCTTTGGAGTTAAGTTTAATTTTAGAGCAAAAAGATATTCGTCTTGTTCGCTGTTACCCAAAAGCCTTTCAAGTATTTTCCGCCCTTCAATACAACCTAAACCATGAAGAACGTTTGGCATTTTTCCACCACATGGGCTATATGACAGGTGCCGGTATTGGGATCGTTCAAGCTTTAGAAGACTATTCCGCTGCCCCAAAATTTAGAGGAATTTTAAAAGATATCTCTCGTCAAATTCAGGAAGGAAAACTCCTCTCTCAAAGCATCAAAGCCTATCCTTCTCTATTTAGTCCCCTCGCATATTCCCTCCTTCAAGGAGGAGAAAAGACTGGGAATCTCTCCTCTGTTTTTGGCAAAATCCATTCCTACTTGGTCTGGGATCATAAAGTAAGAACAAAGTTCCTAGGGGCCATTCGATATCCTCTTTTTCTCTTCGGCATCACTTTTACCGCTTTCCTATTTTTAATAGAGTCTGTTGTTCCTCAACTCCAAAGTTTCCTCCTCCAGCTTAATGCGGAGCTCCCTCTCTCCACTCGAATCCTCCTGGGAAGCATCATGTTTTTCAAAAGCTATGGGCTTTGGATACTTCTATCTCTGTCTCTTTTCTTTTTTCTTTTTTGGACCTTTTTTTCTCCTAAATTTCAAGAGGTTCTTTACAAACTCCCCCTCTTCGGAACTCTTTTAAAGAATCTCTATCTTGCACGCCTTTCTGAACAGATTTCTCTTCTGATGGGGGGTGGCATTCCCCTCATGGAGGCTCTTCAAACATCCTCTTCCCAAATGGAAAATGAGTTTTTCAAAGGTCTTCTCTCAACTGTTATTTCAAAAGTTCAGGAAGGGTTGTCCCTTAGTGCAGCTCTCAAAGAAAGTGGATTTTTTCCATGCTTTTTTCTTCATTTAGTGCGTGCGGGAGAAAATTCTGATACGCTGCTCGAGAGCTTTAAAAATATTGGGCTTTACTATTCCCAAGAAACAGATCGAAACCTGGAGCGTCTCACGGAAACTCTCTACCCTCTCTGTCTCCTTCTTATTGGGGCTTTTTTGATTTGGATGATCTTGGGTATCTTTTATCCCCTTTATGAATCTTTGAGTCTCATCTCCCCATGAAAAATTTCTCTGATAATTTTTTAGGATACCTCACAGACGAAGGGGCCTTCTTTGGACGACTCAAAGAGGGGGAAGTTTTTATGGAAACTTTTTTTGAAACCCCAGAAAAATTTTTAGGGTCCCCTTTTAAAAAAAGTTTAGAAAAAGAACCTTTTAAATCTTTGGTTATTCTTCTGGACACCGGTCACCAGTCTTATAGGTCCGAGAACTTATCCTCTCTTTCTTTTCTGGAGAGATTTTCATTTCTCCGACATCAAAAAAATCGATGCCGTTTAGAAACCTCTTTGGTTGCGTCCCTTCAACAATCCCCCCATCATTACCTGATTGTTAGCATAGGAGAGGCGCCTTTAAATTCTTGGTTCCTGGCCCTATCTTCCCTTCCAAATCCCCTTAAAAAAATAATACCGGCTCCCCTAGAGATTGTAAGTTTTGTAAATTCCCTCTCTTTCCCCCATGCTTGCATTTTTGTCCGGAGTCTAGATAAAAAATTTGGCCTTCGACAAACGATTCTTCTTCATAAAAATCTTTTCCTAACACGCCTCATTCCCATCCCTCAAAAAGGAAAACTGAACGTCAAAGAGGAAACAGAAAAAACTTTAAATTATGTGGCTCGACAGACGGGCATTCCTATTACGGAAATTCATATTTTAGATCTTGGAGAGGTTCCTGGAAAAGCAGCCCTTTTCTCCTTAAAAGAGATCAGTAAGAAGATCGGACTCAAGTATACGACGTCCCCCCCCTCCCTTCCTCTGCTGCTCTGTGCCTGTGGGGTAATGTCAAAGGGTGGAATTTCCTTTCTCCCTACCCTTCTTCGAAAAAAGAAGATGCTTCAATATACGGGAAAAGTTCTCATCATAACGGGATGGATTTTTTTTGTTTTGGGAGCTGGCATTCTGGTGTACCCTTCCTCCCTTTCTAAAAAAATAGAAGAGAAAAAAGAACGTCTTCATTCTTTGGCCAAAGGCCTTGCGGAGGAAGAGAGTGCCCCCATCTCACCTTCAGATCAACATCGCATGACTCACCTTGTAGAGGCAGTGAAGTCCTTCAAAAATGGGCCCCATCCTTTTTCTTTTTTGAATACGGCAGGGCCTCTTCTAAAACCGGAATGGGCGTTGAAAGAAATAAACTGGACCACAGAAAAAACCGAGGTCATCCTAGAGCCTAATGGTCCAAAGGCAACGCTTAAGTCTTTAACTCTTTTAACCATACCAGGATACAAAACGTCCGTGAGGTCTTTAAATGGAAGGGAGGCACTTCTTACATGCTCCTCTTAGGGCGCCCTCTGTTTATTTTTGGTGTTGGATTTTTGATGCTCACCTATGCCCTGCTCCATCAATATGGTGCCGGTGTTGTTTTGGAAAAAACTCTCACAGAATTAACCCGGAAAGAAACGGTGATAGAGAGAAATTTAATCCAGTCCCTGCACCTCAAAAAATTCCAGAAACAAATTTATGTTCCCTATTCTAGACTTAAAAAACAAGGGGTCTTTCAACCCACCACCGCGGATATTTTAAAAAAGCGCCTCAAGTATTTGTTGCGCTCCTCTGGGGTTCACAGGGGCTTATTAAAAGTAACTTTTATCCCAGAAGAGTTGCCTTCAAACTACCCTTATGATCTGCGTACCCACGAAGTTCTTTTGCAGTTCTCTTCCCGAAATGAAAGTGTTGTCTATCAACTCCTTAAAAATATGGAGAAAAATCTTCCCGGTTTGGTACAAGTTAAAAAATTGAACCTCTGGAAAAGGGGACGTCGAAAAATAGAGGGGATTGTGGAAGTAAGGATTGTGAACTTACTTTAAGAAACCTGGCTCTCATTCAGAATAAGGGAAACGCCTTCCATGTTCCAATCCAAGGCTTCTTTAAGTTTCAGATACTGCTCCGTCTTTAAATCCTCAGCTGGGATATATCTTTTAAGGATAGTAATTGTGGTAAGAATTTCACTGCCTTCTCCTTTATTTTTACACACACGTTCTACTGCCACCCAGGGAGTTTTAATCTTATAATTCAGCCTTTCAATATGATTGATGGGTCCATTCTTAAGCACCATCTTCGTTATCATTTTAAAAGGAATTCCTATAAAGAGATCGTTTACTTGATCAGGAACTGCCCCTGTGAGCGCCAGGAGGCAGTCTGCACTTAATCTAATCCCCACACCTATATTATTTTTGGATATCCTGTTGGGATTATTATAAGCGAACTTGTAAACGAGATCCTTAACTTCTCGAGAGCTCAAATCTGGTAACTCCAAAAACTTTTTCTCTTCTGGGCGCAAATGAACCCCTGTTATAGAATAGAAAAACTGTTCTGAAATTGCTTGGGGGGACAAATTTAATGCCTGCCCTGCATAGGATAAAGCAGTTTCTCCCCTCATCTCAAACATCCCTGCCACCTCTAAAATTTTTTGGCTTTTGATCTGCATGTCCAAATCCATATAAATCTGAGAATGCTCAGGATTTACTTCCGGGATCTGCTCGCGCGTCGGATTCTTCGGATCCAAAACAAGAACCATCTTCCCCGCAATATCAGGGAAAATCCCCTGAGCCATGCTCACAAAATTTGTGGGATCCACCCAATACACTTTCCCATCTTTTCCAGTTACCTTTAAAAGAACGTGATTTGTCGCATAATAGGTGGGCAAGGCATCCCTCGCAAAGAATTCCTCATGGCGCCACACCAAAGCCGGCTGAACCTCATACCCCATATTCCTCAAGATGGCCCCTGCGCCCGCTGTAAAATCCTTACAGTCTCCCAATCCTGTTTCTGTCACTACTTTCAGAGGGCGTGGGATTAAGAGACCTTCTATGGACTGCCAATCTCCCATATACTGAATTTGAGAACTCAAGAGAGAAGTCACCTCATTAATCTGAGCAACGTCCCCCGTCTTTTTCTGGGCCAGTTCCATAATAGCTTTATATTTCAGAGGCAACGGTTGATTTATAACAGCCGCATAATCTCCAGAAAATTTAGAGGCCAGCTCAGCCCAACTGGTGAAACTAGAGACGGAAACCCAACATCTATATTTCGGGTCCAACAAACTCCCCTGAGGCTCATTGACGGAAGATTTACTGAGAGGCTTCAGCAACTCAATGAATAAAGTGTGGAAAGGCTTCTTTGTGTCTCCGGTGATTTTTAAAACTTTGTCAGGATCGTTAACTTGAACATAAAGAGGGATTTTAGAGTGAACTTTTACAGAGGCTTTTTCGCAATAAACGGGTAAGTTTCCTTGTCCTGTATACCCGAAGAAATACCAATCCGAAAATGAACCTGGAACCGGCACCTTCTTTTGCTCAACCTTATATTTTAAATATATTTTTGATCCCACCTCAGCCTTTGGAAAGGCAATCAAAATCTGATTATTCTGATCAAATCCATGGGGGGAGCTTGCCAAAGGCTTGTCTTCAATTTTGTTTTTAGGAACATTATATGTCTTCCCTTGAAAAATGGTTTTAGCCGAAAGAATTGTAACTTTGCTGATGCTGCTATTGTAAGAAAAAGTAAATCCCGCGGCATATCCGCGAGCAGCATCTTTGGCGATGAGTTCCTGAAATTCAGTTACTGTGGTTGACATACCATCCCCATTGACGGCGACATCATTCTTACAAAATTCCTGTATAATCGCCGCATCTTCCTTCGTGGCCCACCGAGCCTCAGATCCCAATGTGAAAATCAGAGAAATCATTAAAAATATTCTGGAAACCACTTGAAACCATCCTTTCGAAAATCACCCCACATTAGAGATTTTTAGAAAGCATGTCCATTCTATTTCTTCTTAAAAGTTTTTTCACCTGTGGAAACCATATACTCCGCAGACGGAATCCCGATTCTGTTTTTATGAAGCTCTCTTATGAGACGCTGGTAATAATCACTCTTCAACCAATTCAGATGACCAGGGATAATCCGGATCCGCCCTCGCAAAATGATGCCGTAGTCTCCAAAATTCTGAATGGTGACCTCAAGCTCATCCCCTGTAATATACCTTTTATAGATCACCTCTTTTTTCATTTTAATCATAACATCTCGCATGACTTTGAGTGCTAAATCCGCATCTGCGTCATAGCTAATGGTCACCGTCGCCAGCATGTTCACATACTTCCATTCCGTACTTACAAGGGATGTAATATTTCCAAAAGAAAACGTATTTAAAAACCCATTGTAATCCCGTATGGAAACACTATGAAGACTCAACCGCTCGATACGTCCTTGAAAAGTTTGATTGATAATCACCTCTTCTCCGATAACAATTACATCCTCCAGGATATACATGATTCCTTTAATCATATCCTGCACAACCCCTTGACCCACAAAGACAAGGACCGCCGCAATCACGGCAAAAGTCATGAGGATAAATTGCCCGCTCAAGCCAAAAATATTTAGGACAAGGGCCGTGGTGGGAATCCAAACAAGGGGTGGAATAATGGCCTTCAAAAGTGTCAAAAAAGTATACAGCCGATTCCCATAACGGGAAGCAATTTCGCTTTCCGTTCGACTCTCTAAAATCTTCTGTATTTTCGATAAAATGGATCGATTTAAAATGAAGGTTATACTGATGATAATAGACAGAAGAATTGCCTTTTCAAAAAAGGCCTCCAGGATCCCCGTAATCTTGTTGAAGAGAACGGGACTATGCCAGAGATAGGCCATAAGCCAGAAAATAAGGAAGTAGTAGATGATATATCCTAAATAAACAAACATCTTTTTCGCATCCAAAACCAGCTGTAATTTTTTTGGAATTAAATGCTCCGTCAGACGCTCTGCCACATAGTCCAAAACTTTCCCGGTAATAGTTGTGGAGAGAAGACTAATCAAGGATACGGTTGCAATGACAATGCTTTGGGTAGTCGCCACAGAAATCAATTTGGAAGCAAGGCTGAGCCAGCTCATATAACTGGCAACAATGAGTCCATAACAGAGAATATGCCAGTAGACTCCATACTGCTGCCAATACAGATCAAACCTCGAAGTCGGCTTAAGAGAGGATTGATCTTTCGTCTCCACGTAGCGCTCAAGGTTTAAAATAAAAATCGCAAGGTTCATAATATAGAAGTAAAAGATAGCCCTCACGAAAAAAAGCAAAACGGATTGGGGACTTCTTATGCCGAAAGTCGCATCTGTAAGTGCTGGAAAAATGAAAGAAAAAAAGCTAATACCAAGAATGGAGATCACCCCCAAAGAAATCAAATAAAGAACCCATCTATAGACAAAAGGAGGGGCAACTTTTCGAAGTTTTTTTCCATAATTTGGATCAAAAAGATTACTCTGTAATTTGTATGTAAAGAGAGAAATTTGCCGAATGGGAAAGCTTGAGGCCACGATGAATAGGATGCAATTTATAGAAGTTTCCAATAAAAATGGCAGCTGAAAAAAGCGTGTAAAAAGAGTCCCGATAAGAACAAATCCTATCCAGGGAATGATGTAAAAAAAGATCCGATCTCCCCGGCCAAAAGGGGATTTTTTTACGCCCGGAGAATACAGCCAAACACGGTGAATAAACCTGCGAAAGAACACCAAACTTAGAACAGACAAACCCACTGCCAACCCTAGTTTTAGAAACAGCTGATTTCCTTGATTTCCCAAATAAGTGAGTGGTGTTTTTGCAGACAATGTGTTCAAAAAATTCTTCAGAAAAAAGATAAGGTAAGAGAGCCCTTTTGAAAGGGAGGTTGATAGGATATTTAAGTTCTCGCCAGCCCCAGAAACATCCTCCGTTGACTTCTGCAAAAAGTCCTCTGCAAAAGAATAGGGATTCCCAAAAGAGGAGAAAGGAAAAACCATTCCCACAAGAAGACATATTTTTTGATACAGTCCCTTCATACTTTTAATTCTATAGAAGTGTTAGTAGAAATCCAATGGATTAATTTCCTGGCAAACCGCCCCCAGCCTAACAAAATCCTTGACAAAAAAAGCCTTGTCTTTTATAGGAGTCTAAAGTCTGTTGTAGACAGAGGTTCGGTGCGTGGAAACGAAGCAGATCAAAATTTTTTATACTCTTGGGAAGAATCCTGTGCTTTCCGAGGCCTTGGCCATTCTCAACTGTTCTAAGGAAGAGCTTCAAACTGAAGTAGCTATTTTGGAAAATGAGCTAGGGACCCGTCTTTTCCATCGGGATGATATTCGGTGGGGATTAAATACTTATGGTCATTCTTTTTTTAAGTCCGCAAGAAGTATTCTGGGGGAAATGGAGGGCATCCGGAGCACTCTTTTAGAAAAGAATAAATCTCTTCCTGAAGGACCTCTTAAAATCTCCACAACTCAGGCTCTAGCTTCTCTATGGCTCCCCAATTTTGTCGCTGGGTTCCATAAGAGATACCCTAAAATAACCCTGGAAATTTTTTCAGATGATCGTCCCGTAGATTTAGCCTCTGGGGGATATGATGTGGCTCTCCGGACACTCATGCCTGTCTCTCCCGAACTCGTTCAACACTATATGATGACATTTCATGTAGGATTATATGCAAGTCCAAAATACACAAACCAATTTGGTGTTCCAACCTGCATAGATGACATGGATAAACACGCTTTCCTTGCTATAGATTATAAAGGAAATGCGCCTTATCGAGACGCGGATTGGTTTTTAACTTTAGGAAAAAAAAGTCGAGACCTTCCAAGGGTGCCCATCTTTAAAGCAACCTCCCCTGACGCCTATTTGAAAGCTGCCCTTGATGGAGCTGGCATTGTTTCTGTATCGGAAGAGCTCGATTATGTTCGAGAGGGGCGTTTGGTGCGAATTCTTGCCGAAGTTAAGGGACCAGAGGTTCCCATCTATTACATATGTGAAAGTTTTTTAAACGATTCTGCAAGAGTTGTGGTTTTTAAAGAATACCTACAAGAGTGCGTTCAGAAGCAAATGCACTTTATGGTTTCTTAGAAATCTTTTAATTTCCAAGATTTTCCTATTATTTTAAAATTGTTGAAAAAAAATTAATAAATCTTGCATTTTTTTTTGAATAGGAATATCATTCGCCTGTTGAGTTAAAAGAATAAAGGAGGTGTTATTATGATGAAACTTGTTCTTTCAGTAGGTGTTCAGGTTCCCCCCTTTTCCATGTTTCCTTCTCAGGAAGGGCCAGAGGGGCTACCTCTTTTCAGGATCCTTTCTCTTTAATAAGGGAAAGGATAAAAATTATAAGTTTTTTTTTACTTTAAAACCTTTCCTGTCGGGGGAGGTTTTTTTTACCCCTAAATTCTGATACTATCCTCCTATGATCTCTCTTATGATTAATGAAATCCCTATTCTTATAGAGCCCAAGGTTCACCTGCGCTCTCGATCTATGACTCTCCGACTCAATCTTCGCCGCAAAATGTTTACCTTAACCATGCCTCCCTTTGTATCCCAAAAGAAAGTGATGGCATTTTTAGAAAAGCATGAAGCGTGGCTTTACCACCAGCAGACCCGGCTTTCGGAAATTTCCGACTTTAGTCTGGAAAAAAATCTTACAATCTTGGGGATCTCTTACGAAATCCGCCGAGATCTCCTCCGCAAAAAAGGAGTCTGGGCTGAAGATAGCATTCTATGGATAGGAGGAACCCGTGAAGAAGATATTTCAATCCTTCTCATTAAGTATCTAAAAGAAGTAGCTCATGCTTTTTTTACAAAAACAAGTACTCTTTATTGCACTCAATTTGGATTAAATTTTGAACGTATTTCCATTCGAGATTCTTCTACTCGCTGGGGAAGTTGTTCAAGTCGAGGAACTCTTTCTTTTTCTTGGAGATTAGTTCTAACCCCCCTTTCCGTTGCCCAATATGTCTGCGCCCATGAGGTGTCTCATTTGAGGCACATGGATCACAGCCCTCTCTTTTGGAAGCTTGTGGAAGAATTGTGCCCTCAGTACAAAGTGTTACGAAAATGGCTCAAACAAAATGGCCATACCGTTGTGAATATCCGCTAGGTTCTGCGGGGCCCCTCTTCAAAATAGTTCTGAAATTTTCTTGACAATTTTTCTGATAAAAACAACCATGAAGTAGGGAGGCTCTTATGCCAAAAAAAATAACAAAAGAATATGCACTGCCGGAATTAATTTTTTCTTTTAAAAAGAAAATTCTTAAAAAAGGGGGGGTCACGTCTTTTGATCTCTCATCCCACGAACGGGCGCGGGAAGCCCTCGATTTTGGGATCAAAATGCGTGCCACCGACTTCAATATTTTTGTGATCGGAGATGACGGCACACGGCGCACACCCGCCACATTAAAATATGTAAATTCTTATTTGGAAAACCTTGCTGCTCCCTACGATTGGGTTTATTTGAATAATTTTAAACATCCTAATAAGCCTTCCCATTATAAACTTCCCCCTGGCATGGGTCCCCTATTTTCAAAAGAATTGTCTCATACAATTCAGAAGATTCAAGAAACTTTACTCACTAGTTTTTCGGACCCAAGCTTCATAAAGAAGATTAAAAAAGAAGAAGAAATGGTTGCAAATTCAGTGCAAACTTCCATTGATGAAGTTCGCAAAGTAGCCGTTTCTGCAAGTTTGGATTTACAAAGAACTCAAGATGGCTCCATCTTGATTGTGGCAAACCGAGAAAATGAATTGTCTCCTGTGGAAGCTCTCCCCATCCAAGAATTGGAGAAGCTGGATCCCCTTTTAAAGAAAATTCAGGAAGGGCTTTCTAACATCAATGACTTTGCTCTTGATGAAAGCGAAAAACTAATGGACCGCCTTGATGAAATTCGTCGAGAAAAAGCACAGTCCATAATTGATCCTTATCTAAAAAAGTTAGAGAAAAAATTTTCCTCTGTAACAGGACTCAAAGAATGGCTTGATGAATTAGAAGAAGATATTCTGTCCCGTCTTTATTTGTTTTTAGATCTTCAAGAAGAAAAAAAACCTGAAGAGACTCCCATAGAAAACAGATACTCCGCCAACGTGATTGTATCAAATGACTCTGACAAAGGCCCTCGCGCCATTGTGGAGCCAAATCCCACTTATGAAAATTTGTTTGGATCCATTAAGTATTACACCACAAATGCCGGGGGATTTGAAACAGACTTCACCATGATCCGAGGGGGTAGTCTTCACCAAGCAAACGGGGGTATTCTTATTGTGCGGGCTGAAGATGTGGCAAGCCATCCCCACACATGGCGCTTTTTAAAGGCCGCTTTGCGAGACAAGGAAATTCGAATCGAAGAACTTCATCGAGTCTCTGGGATTCCCTTGCTCGCTGCCCCTGAACCTCAAGCCATTCCCTTGGATGTTCAGATTATTTTGGTGGGCTCTCCTCACTGGTACTATTCTTTTTTCTACGCCGATGAAGAATTCCAAAATTACTTTAAGATAAAGTCAGACATCGATTCCACCATTGCGGTTAACGAAAAGAATTTACAAATCTTAGGATCCCTTCTGTATCAAGAGTGTCTAGAAAATATCGGCATGGAATGTGAAAGATCTGCTATTTCCTACGTTCTTAGTTATGGCTGCCGATTGGCCAATCACCGAAAAAAAATGTCTGCTCGCATTGATGTCCTCTCAGATATTTTAAAGGAAGCTTCTGTCTTTGCAAAAACCAGAAAGCGCCCCCTCATTAAAAAAGAAGATGTTTTACAAGCCCTTGAGGGACGACACTATAGAAATTCTCGCTTTCAGGACTTGGAACAAGAATACCTTAAAGAAGATCTGATTCTAATCCAAACCAAAGGATCTGCCGTAGGTCAAATCAATGGACTCACCGTGCAATCGGTGGGCACAGAAACCTTCGGGAGCCCCTCTCGCATCACGGCGCGCACCTACATGGGACGCAATGGCATTATTAACATCGAACATGTTGTAGAACTCAGCGGCCCCATTCAACACAAGGGTGTCTTGTCTTTGGAAGGATTCTTGCGGGGTGTTTTTGGTCAACACTTTCCCATTTCTTTTTCTTCCACCATTACCTTCGAACAAAATTATGGGGGTGTGGAAGGAGACAGCGCTTCCATCGCAGAGCTCATGGCCATCCTGTCTTCTCTCTCTCAAATACCCATCCGTCAAGATATTGCCATTACGGGATCCATGAATCAGATGGGAATGGCCCAGGCCATCGGAGGCGTTAATGAAAAAATTGAAGGCTTTTATGATACGTGCAAACGTCAGGGGTTAACGGGAACTCAAGGCGTCATCATCCCGGAGGCCAATCGATTGGAACTTGTCTTGCTGCCTGAAATATCCCGTGCCATTGATGAGGGGAAATTCCACATCTGGACCATGAAGACGGTTTTTGAAGCCGTGGAACTTCTCATGGGCATCCCCGCAGGTGAAACTTCTTTCATGGAAGAATCTGAATTTAATCACACCATCTTTGGGAAAGTCTTCCAGAAACTTCGCTACTTCGATCAAGAGCTTCATAAACGGTATGATTTTTCTCAGAAGGAATATGTGGCTTAATCCAAGAGGAGACACCCCGTGAAAAAACTAATTTTAAGCTGTTTATTTATTTGTTTGAGCTCCTTCTCAGCCTTCTCAGCGGCTGCCGCAGTCCACACCTCCCTTTCTGCTTTGATAGAAGCGGCGGGTAAGGGAGATCTTCGAAAAGTTGAAGCGTTAGTGGCTCGAGCGGAAAAAAGTAAAACTGTAATCTCTCTCCTTAACGGAATGGACTCCAATGGCCTGACTCCTCTCATGATTGCTTCTGCAAAGAACCAACTTAAGATAGTAGAGTTTTTGGTAAAGAGCGGAGCTGACCTTAACTTGAAAGGGGCCGGTCAAAATACGGCTCTCTTTTTTGCTGTCACAAGTAATCATTTGGACATCGTACAGTTTTTGGTGGAGCATGGCGCAGAGGTGAATGTGATGAATTCTGAAGGCTTCACCCCATGGATATTTTCTCAGAAAACTAAAAACCTTCCCATGGCAGAATTTTTAGAGGCAAACGGAGCAAATCTTGACCAAAAGCACGCAAACCCCGAAACAGTCTATTTCAGGCAAAAAATAGGAGATTCCCCTCTTCTTCCTGGAGAAGATCTTTACGCTTCCAAAAAGAAAGCTCAAAAAAGTACCGAATTAGCCCTTAAATATACAAGTGCCTCTGAATTCAGCGGGGCCCTGGAATGGGCCCATAGAAAAGGATTCATGGGCAAAAATACTAATGTTCTGGTACTTGAAGGTAACTCTGAAGAAGAGATTGGGCCAGGAACTCTTGCTAGCAAAAAAGTAAGATCAAAGCACGCCGTATCCGTAGAAGGGATAGTTCGTGAAATAGCTCCTCTTACAAACACTTTGGTGTACAACCGACTCTGGGTACAGCGGCCTGGATCTTCATCCTATGACAAATTTACACATCATTTCTCTAACAACACCATCATCAACGTTACTTACAGAGCTAAATACTTTGAAGGTGTCCCAAGAATTTACAGAGACTTTCGTTTTTTGATGGAAGGAAAGAATAACCTATTAGTTATGTCTGCAGGGAACGACCCTGTGAACCTAAAAAATACCCTCGGGGGTCCCGAACTAGAAAAGATGTTCAAATCATCTCCTTCCATAAAAAGTCGCACCATAATTGCAGGGAGCGTGGGGCCCTTTTTTAGAGTAGCAAAACATACGATACCGGGTCCTGACAAAGTCTTTCAGGAAAATTTTTTGTGTGCTTTAGGCGAAAGCGTTCCAATCAAGAGGCCTACAACATATGAGACAGTGGATGGCACGTCTCTTTCTGCCCCTGCCATTTCAGGCGCCGCTGCTTTGTTGCTTAGCGCTCACCCTGATTTATCTATGGACGAAATTGCTGCCATTCTTCTGGAATCTGCGGAAAAAAACTTCTTTATCCCCGGACCTACGCCTACCGAGGGTACCTTTGTTTGCGATAAACTTTTTCGCTTGGATCTAGATCGACATCGAGATCCCCATAAGCCTATTCCTGGAATGAAGTATATTGACTTTGACCCTGCCATCTATGGCCGCGGTGTCTTGAGTTTAAGGCGTGCTTTCCTCTTTGCGGTTTATTATAAAGATCAAAAAAATACCCTTCCAAAAGCATCAATGGAAGTACTTCTACGCGGCGCCAGCGCACTCTTATACATATCATCTAAAAAAATCGACATCGCCTCTGCCACCCTGCTCCAAGCGCACACCCGTGGGTTTTTAGCGAGAAAAAAGTTGGAACGGCTTAAAGCCGCGAAAGCCTCTCATCAAAGCGCAAGCAGCTAAAGAGTCTTCAAATTTCCCTTGATTGAAATGGGCTCACAGTTTAGACTTAAGTCAATAATATGAAAGGTTTTCTAGATGATTGATACAAGCTCCGGCACCGTCATGGGGACAGCCTCCTCTATGGCTAGTAAGACCAGTAATTTGTGGGGTCTGTTTTTGGATGCAGAGCTCTTTGTTCAGATCATTATGCTTCTGTTGGTGGCAGCCTCTTTCTGGAGCTGGACTATTATCTTCGCAAAATTTCAAACTTTTAAAGCCCTTGCAAAAGAAACCCGTCGGTTTGAAGAGCTCGTCTGGTCTGGGAAATCTTTGGAAAAAGTATCCGGAATGCTGGGTGAAAAAGAATCCAATCCCATGGCCAAAATATTTATAGCTTCTCTAAAAGAATGGAAACACGCCGATCTCCGAAAAGGAGAGGGTCATGTGGAACTAAAACTCGCCTTGTTACAACGTATAGAACGTATTATGGATGTAACGATCCGTCAGGAAATGGATCGGCTTGAATCCCGGTCAGGGTTCTTGGCCAACGTGAGTTCTGCGGCTCCTTTCATCGGATTGCTGGGCACGGTCTGGGGCATCATGCACAGCTTCCAGGCTATTGCCATTTCCAAAAACACCAGCCTCAACGTGGTAGCACCTGGCATTGCAGAAGCTCTTGCGGCCACAGCTCTTGGATTACTTGCGGCCATACCCGCCCTGATTGCCTATAACCGAATCTCTAACTTCCTCAATGACTATAACAACCGATTGGAAAATTTCTCAAGCGAGCTTTACACCGTCATCTCCCGCAATCTTTTTGGGGATAAATAATGATTGTCCCCTCTGGACACAAGCGACGGGGAAAAAGAGGGAGCTATAAACCTCTCAGCGATATCAACATCACACCCTTCGTAGATGTCATGTTGGTGTTGCTCATAGTTTTTATGGTCACAGCCCCCCTCATGACCGTTGGGGTGCCCGTGGATTTGCCTGAAACAAAAGCTTCTTCCCTCAGTGAGCAGACAGACCCTCTGGTCCTGACGCTGACTGCAAAAGGCCTTGTCTACATTCAAGACACCCCTCTAAAAATTGGGCAATTAATTGCTAAGCTTAGGGCTATCACAAATCAAAACTACAATACCACCATTTATATTCGGGGAGATCGAGCCATTTCTTACGGTCACGTGATGCATTTGTTGGGGCTTGTGAATGGAGCTGGATTCACAAAAGTGGCCCTTCTATCTAACTCTGTCGGAGACTCTCGTTGAAACATGATAGACCGTCGCGCCCTTCTTCTCTCCATCGCGCTCCACTGCTCCTTAATTCTTGCTTTGTTTTTAAAAATGACGCCTTCACCTCGGCCCTTGGAATTTCCCAAATCAATTCCTGTAATGGTTGTGCCCATTGGAGAAATCACCCAATCTCCCAAAGCGCCCCCTCTCAGCTCCTATAAAAAGCCTGAGTATAAGACTCCTCCTAAAGTCGCCCCTCCCCCTCCAAAAAAGAAAGAAGTAAAGAAGCCTGAAGTCAAAAAGCCAAAAGCCCCAGAAAAGTCTTTCTTGGAAAAAATAAAAAGTATTGTTCCTAAAAAAGAAGTGACCCCAGAAAAACCTAAAGAATCTCCTAAAAAAGCTGAACCAAAGGTTGAGAAAAAAATTGAAAAGAAAGAAGATTTATTTGGATCCATTCTGAATTCTGTAAAAGATTTTAAAAAAGAAGCCTCAAAAACTGATGCAACACCTTCTCTCAATTTCGATGCCGCCAACATTTCAAATAAGCTTACTCTATCGGAGCTGGATGCTTTGCGCCAACAGTTGCGTCACGCTTGGTACATTCCTGTAGGCGTAGCGGCAGAAGCCATTACTGTTGAGGTGCGCGTTGAAATTGGTCCCGATGCTCGCGTTAAGAAAATCACCGTTTTGAATGAAGAAGAGGGATCCAAAAAACGTTTTTTCCAAGCCGCCGTGGACAGCGTCAAGCAAGCTCTTCTCTCCCCTGAATGTACCCCTTTAAAATTACCAAAAGATAGGTATGATGAATGGAAGATATCCACCTTTACTTTTAATCCGAAAGGGATTTTATAAATGCTGAAACCCTCTCTCTTTCTTCTTCTCTTCGCCTGCTCAAGCGCCCTAGGGGGCCTCATGATTGAAATCACGGGGGGGCAGGAAAAAGCTTTCCCCATAGCCATTCTTGATTTTGAGGGAGAACCAAAATTCGCCCCTCAAGTTGCAGAAATCATTCGGAATAATCTCCGTACCACCGGTTTGTTTGAAATCGTTCCTCCCGCCTCCTATATCCAAACGGATCTAAAACTTAATGGGTCCCCTCGGTTTAAAGATTGGCAACTTATTCAGGCTCGAGGACTTGTGGTTGGGTCTCTCAAGAAAAACGGAACTACCCTAGAAGTTCATTTTCAAGTTTTTGATACCCACTCTGAGATGGTCATGGTCGAAGGATCTTTCAAAACAAAAGAAAAATATTGGCGTCGCCTCGGCCACCTGATCTCTGATGTGATCTATAAACGCATCACCGGAGAGGATGGATATTTTGATACAAAGATCGTATATGTGGCGGAGCAAGGTCCTCAACAAAAACGGGAGCGACGCCTCGCCATCATGGACCAAGATGGCGCAAATCATAAGTTCATTACAGATGGGACCCCTCCTGTCATTACGCCTCGGTTTTCTCCCGCTTCCCACACCATCACCTATATGGAATATGAACCAAAGAGCCAACTTGGAAAAGTTTGCATCTTAGATTTAGAAAAAGGGAATCGTGAAATTGTCGGGCATTTTCCTGGCATCACTTATGCGCCTCGTTTTTCTCCCAATGGTGAAGAAATTATTCTAACCCAAGCCTTCAAGGGAAAATCTTCTTTACATGTCATGAATCTGAAAACAAAAAAGGTCCGACAACTCACTCATGCCAGCGCCATCGATACATCTCCTTCCTACTCTCCAGATGGGAATCAGATTGTCTTCAACTCAGACCGAGGGGGTAAGAAACAACTCTATGTCATGAATGCGGATGGATCTAATATTCAGCGTATTAGTTTTGGGGAGGGTGTCTATGCCACGCCCGTTTGGTCCCCCAAAGAAGACTGGATTGCGTTTACAAAACTCCTGAATGGAAAGTTCTACATTGGGCTTATGAAACCTGATGGCTCAGAAGAGCGCCTCATCTCTGAAGGCTTTTTAGTGGAAAGTCCTGCCTGGGCTCCAAATGGCCGGACCCTTATTTTCTACAACCAACAACGCTGGGGGAAAGACGGTCGCGGCGGCAAAGCACGCCTCTATACCATTCACATTACAGGGAATAACAAACGAGAATTGAAAACTCCGGGAGATGCCTCTGACCCCGCTTGGTCCCCTTATTTGCCTTTAAAAGAGAAGTGACCGAGACTTAAAAGGGGGATTCACTCCTGTTCTGATTCATGATATATTTTCTCTCATAACATGAAGTTGAGTTTAAATGCTTGGAAAGTTTCTAGATCCAAAAAATGATTTGGCCTTCAAAAGGGTCTTCGGCACAGAAAGGAACAAGGATATCCTTATCCATTTCTTGAATGATATTTTTGATCTTTATAAAAATCCCGTGGAAGAAGTTACCTTTCTTGAATCCAATCAGAACCCAAGAATTGCCGCTCAACGACAAAGCAGTGTGGACATTTTGTGTCGGGATCATAAGGGAGACCGATTCATTGTGGAGATGCAGGTGGCTTATGATTCTGGCTTTGAAAAGCGGGCCCAATATTACGCAGCCAAAACTTACATTGAGCAGCGGGATCGGGGGATCGCCTATAAGGACTTAAAACAAGTGACCTTTCTGGCTATCACGGACTTTACCATTTTTTCTCAAAAGAAAGGATTCCTTTCTCATCACCATATTCTCGATACTGAAACTGGTGAAAGAGATCTACAAGATCTCTCCTTCTCCTTTCTGCAGCTTCCTCAGTTTAACAAGACAAAAGAAGATCTCAAGACCATGGTGGATAAATGGGCTTATTTCTTTAAGAACGCGGAAGAAACAAAAGAAGAAGATCTAGATCGCATCATCGGAAATGATCTCATTGTCAAACGGGCCTACGAGGAGCTCAACCGATTCTCCTGGTCTCCAGGTGACCTTCGGACCTACGATTCCGTGGATAGGAAGGCTAATGCAGATAGAACTAGACTGGAGGATGCTAAGGATTCAGGGAAAAAAGAAAAACAAATAGAGATTGCTACGAATTGTCTAAAACAAGGAATTTCTCCAGAGATGATCTCCACAATAACGGGCCTATCTAAGGAAGAGATTGAAAGTCTGGAAATCATTCTTCCCGATAAGGTTCAGTGACAAACTTGACCCCATCTTGCTTTTTTTTGGCCTTTGTCCTATAATGAAAGAGTAAATAAAAGGAGATTCATTTCCGTGTCAAAAAAAACCTCTCTCGCGGGGGACGCCTTGTTAAAGTTAATTCAACAAACCTTAGACGACCATAAAGCCGAAGAAATCTCTATCATCGACCTTGAGGGCAAAACTACTTTTGCAGAACATATGGTTGTAGCCTCCGGCACCAGCCGTCGGCATTTGAATGCTTTGTCCCAATATGTTCAGGAAGCGGCCAAGAAAGCGGGCCACTCCTACATGGAAGTGGAAGGGTCTTCCTCAGAAGCCGACTGGGTTCTGGTGGATTTAGGCAGCATCATCGTGCACCTCTTCCGCCCCGAAACTCGGGCCATCTATGACCTGGAAGCCATGTGGGATTCAGCTCCCGTTAAATCTCTTGAAAAACGCCGTGCAGCTCTTTAAGAAAAAGATTGTTTTGAAAAAAATTCTAGTTCTTATTCTTTTTTTTGTTGGAATCGTAGAGGCTGCAGTACGCGTCCCTACAGATCCTACCGACCTCCTTACCTCCCCAGGGCCTACGCATGAAAAAATAAAGAAGGAATAGAAAGGGGAAGAATGGTATAAGATTTCTCAAATTTTGGGAGGATTTGAGAGATGAAAGAGGCATTTGAAGAGTATTTCAAAGAAGTAGAGGATCCACGGTCACTAAG
>CAIWGV010000019.1 GCA_903912365.1 uncultured Alphaproteobacteria bacterium | reverse complement strand
CCAAGTATTGTAATATCTTTCATGATCATCTCCTTGATGGTTATGGTTTTTAAGTAGATGGAGTAGAGCCCCATCTTTTGCTGGCTCTACTCTATCCCCACAAATTGCTTCCTGCAACCTGTCCATACCATCATCCAGAGGGAAACCTGAAAGGCTGACCGAGGAATCCGGCCTTTTTTACATCCCTCAGATTATATCATTCCCACCAAATAACTAACAAAATACCCCCAATCGTCATCCTGAGTCACGAAGTGACGTGGGGACCCCGCTTTTTTCTCCCCTTTTTTAAAAGCTTCGAGAGGCCTTCTCAAAAAAATAACTTGCGGGGGGGGGGGGGGAGTTGATTATAATTATCTTAGAGATAAAATTACTTGGAGTGTAAAATGAAGAAAAAATTATCGTACAAAATAGCTCTTTATTCAGCTATTGGAGTGTTGAGTGCTGTTAACGTTTTTGCAACTACTAATCCAACAGGTAGAATTTTTTCTGAGAGGGAGAAAGAAGGTATGGCTAATTTTGAGAGGAGTACGATTGAGATTCTTTCTACGTGGGCTATTTTCAAATCAACGGGAAATGAAAGGGAAGATGCAGAGAAAGTAAGAAACCTTATTAACTCTTTCGTGAAAGGAAGGGGAGATCCTGGCCTTATTTGGTTTTTTCTAAATCATCTTGAAGAACACAGGAGAAATTTTATAGACCTTATCAACAGTGAGACTTTTAGAGGAGCTAAACCTTCAGATCAACTGAATATAATAGTCCGCTGGTGTGCTCGTGAAGAAATGAAGTCGAAGATAGTTACTAATCTAGAGAGAAGAGCTAGAGGGGAACCCGAAGGCGCTCTATATTAGACTTGTTGCGCAACCCGTATGAAAGAAAAAAACTGTCATCCTGTGGTTTCCTCAGGATGGCGAAGGGGTTTTTAGTTTTTTTGGATTAAACCAGAAAACCCCTTAAATCTTCCCACAGAAATTCCGAGGGCCGCGGCCAACCCATGGGATTTCCCTCCCTTAACTGTTTGACCGTAAACGAACAGGACATCCCCACCCGGACTAAGGTTCAAGAAAAAAACGATGACAACGTAGGAGATAATATGGGGAAGATCTAAAAACATGGCCTACTGTAGCAGGTCTTAAATGCCTTCATAATATAGCCGGCACTTTATAATCTGAGCATGCGTTACTTCTCGCTCGCGTAGGCTCACTACGCGTCGCTGCGTCGTGCCTATGCTCAAATTAAAGTTGCCTAGCTATATCTCCGTGAGAGAGTCTCCCTGAAGGGGTACATGGGAGGAATTAGGGTTTTGTTAGGGTGATTAAATTTTCGTCTCGCTGACTTATTCTAAATCCTTTTTCGAGCAGGTATTCATATACAAGATTATGCTCCTCCCTTCCTAAAATCTGAATCGCTCCCCCGTGCTCTAGATGGGACTCTATTTCTTGGGTTAATTTAATAGCTTGATCTTTGTTTAGAAAATCGTGGCTCCCTAAATGATCCTTAATTATAAGAAATTGGTGAGAGCCTAATCCTTGCCAGAATCTGGGATCAGAAATATCCGTTAAAATTTCAGCGTGAGAAGAGCCATCATAAGAGGTCCCGGCCCCCTTCTCATAAAGGGCAACGGTGAGTTCATTTTTGTGATTTCCTGGGTCACGACAACTGACGCAATGGTGTAGAACTCCCGGAAATTTTCCTAATAAATCAATCTCTTTTTCTTTTTCCTGGATAAAAGCAGGCAGAAAAGAAGGGCCGCATCCAAGAGTAAGGACAGCTGTTCCAGGATTTCTTTCCATCCATTGTTTGACGGCTATGCCTGGGTTATAGTCCCATTTCTCAAGATTTTCTATGCAGGTGTGAATAAGGCCTGATTTTTTCAAGGCGTCCCATATGTCTGCGGCTTCAACCGAGCGTCTTTCCGGAGAGAACAAAATTTTTCTATTAATCCAATGCCGAAGCAAAGAATCTTTTGTATGATTCAAAGAGTTTGCTCCTCTGTTATATAAAAGTCTTAAGGAGCCTTCCGCCTCTCCGTAAAAAGCATCGAAAGTATCTAAAGCATTTCCCGGAAACAAGTCAGAATGATTGGAAATAATATGTCTTAAACGATCCAAATACTTCTGGGGAGATTCTCCTTCAAAAGGAAAACAGCCTTTTAGATTTAAAATAGAACTCTTTTTTAACTTGTCCTGATTAATCTCTGCATCTCTAAATTTTACGTAGGCCATTCTTATGAGGTCTGCATCTATATCCGGGGTATTTTTTAATTCCACGTCAAAACCTTGAAACATCAAATGGGGAAGAATTTCTCTTTTAAATTCTTCTGCAAGAGGAGACTTAAGGGGGACAAAAATCTTTTTAGCCTCTTCTTGGGACTGTTTTGTAATGGTTGGGAAATAATACCCATGATGGGCAAACTCAGAAGAACAAGAACTTCCATGATCCCGTGCCGCTCCATAAACTAGACCTCCTGCGTAAGTGAAGGGGGAGGAGGAAAAGCTTGAAGATTTAAAGGAGATCTGAGAGAAAGGTGGGAACCT
>CAIWGV010000018.1 GCA_903912365.1 uncultured Alphaproteobacteria bacterium | reverse complement strand
TCAAAAGATTACAGAGATCACGGGATTGACGCGAAAGTTTCTTCAAAGGCATCCTAAATTTGCCGACATCGTCGATGATTTTTTGGCCTTTGTCCAAGATTCTCCCCTGGTTATCCATAATGCACCCTTTGACTTAAAATTCTTGGATGCAGAGCTTGCCCGTGTTGGAAAAGGCCCTTTGAAAAACCCCATTGTAGACACGCTCCCCTGGGCTCGGAAAAAATTTGGCAAGCCTGCAACGTTGGATGCGCTTTGCAAACGATTGGATATAGATCTTTCCCGCAGAGAAAAGCATGGCGCCCTGGTAGATTGTGAATTGTTAGCGGAACTATATGCAAAGCTCAAAGAGGAACCAAAAGTGACAGCGGTTGAAGTAGCCATTTTGGTGGAAAAGGTAGCCGTACTGAAGGTTTCGTAAGAAATCTGGCTCTGTTGCAAAAACTCATAACCATCGATTTATGGTATAAGGATCCTGTGAATATTTAGGGGGAGGGATAGCTGATGGGGGACTTTAAATGGAAGCATTTCCGGGGAGAGATCATTCTTGGGTGTGTGCGGTGATATTGTAAATACGGGATCAGCTATCGAGATTTAGAAGAAATGATGCTGGAAAGAGGGATCACAGTGGATCATTCAACCCTCTACCGATGGGTCCAAGAGTATGCTCCTGAAATTGAAAAGCGCTTGAGATGGTACCGGAAGCCGATGATGGGAGATAGTTGGAGAGTTGATGAGACTTACGTATACGGGCTCAAATCAATAATACCAATTCTAAACCATCAAGAATGCACCCTCTTCCCCGCGCTCTCTTTATTATTCTTTAAAACCCTCTCGATAGAGGCAGCCCATATTTTTCGGCTAGTGGTCGGATTAAAGACCTCCTGCTGCATTAGCAGTCTTTTATTTGAATTTAGGAGCATGTCATATTGAGTCTCGAAAGAGGACGTTCTACGAATATCCCTTAAAAAGTCTTCAGCCACATGCTGATGCCAGTAGAAAAAAAGTTCTTGAGCATTCACAAAAATTGATTTTAAAGATCTCATCATTTCTATTTTATCCTCTTTATTACCAATATGATCGCCTCCATTTCCGGCTAGACTGAGGAATTTATCAAGGATAAGTTTGTTCTCAATTTTTTTAGAATCATCCAATTTTTTTCTCAAAGACTCATAGCAGTCTTCAATAACCCTTTTTTTATCAGAAATAGTTCTAAGAGTTCTTAATCCCATCTCACTTGCATGCGTAATATTTGTGAGCCTCTTTAAATACTCTTCTTCCATGGATTTCTCCCCAGCATTTAGCCAGTGTTTATCAAACAGAGGGCGGATGGGATGCTGAGCATCTAGACTCATTTCTATGAGGGTCAAAGCAATGGCTATTTGAAGGATGTTATCCGGTATATCTTCTCCGTTTGAAACAAAGCTCTGGAGTGATTTAGAGCTATCCTTAAGATAAAGAGTGCGACGGCGTTTCTGAACCTCTTGTCCTATGGAACTCTGTTGCAGTTTTCCGTCATG
The DNA here is from genome assembly GCA_903912365.1 of uncultured Alphaproteobacteria bacterium. GTDB lineage: Bacteria > Pseudomonadota > Alphaproteobacteria > UBA7879 > UBA5542 > CAIWGV01. Next base: position 2,368 of record CAIWGV010000018.1, on the reverse strand, counting down.
TATGCGGCTCATAAAATCGAGAGAAGCCTCCACCAGTTCCGTGTCATCATGGGAATCAATAGTCGGCCTAAAATGCCCTCTTATAGTTGTTGATTCTATATTGTGCAAATTTCCTCGAAAGTCTTCTCCATAAAAACCTGCTCTTTCGCGAATAAGGAAAATTTCACAAAATTTTAAAGGCAGAGCTGACAAAATTGGCGTTACCTCTTCCAAAAGGACTCTGTCATCATCATGATTGTAAGCAAACAGGCCTGGAACCCTAAATTCTTTTAAGAACACCTGGTCTAAAAGAAGTCTCTTCATATAATATAAAGACCCTGCGAAGGAAATAATTCCAGAAACAGGCTCAATCTTGTGGGTAGGGAAAAGATCCCGAAACGCATCTACTGCTTTGGTCTGATATATGGTACCCATATCCAAAGACTGCCCAAAGATAGACTGCAGAAATGCATAGGACGTCACAAAAAACCCTCCAAAACTCCCCCCTTCTAAGATTATTTTAGCTTTAGGGTATTGGACTTTAATATGGCGGATAAATTCCGAAGTTGCATACAGATAAGAAGCATGTGTTTTCCTAATCGAATCTTCTGTGTCCAATTGATTGACCTGATGTACAGTTGAATCACAGTCCCAAAGATTGAGGGCTATGCTCCAAACCTGTTCCTTTGGGAAAAGATTAGGCTCAAAGGAGCAGCTCCCTAAAAAACCTTTATGGTATCCAGGATAAACCGAAACAACTATATATTCCGGGTCTCCTTTATTTTTATATAAATCATAGGTTATACGACGATTGTTCCCAAGCACCATCACATCCAAAGATTTTGTTTCTTTCTGACTCAGATCTGGTCGAGATCCTTTCGGAAACTCTTCTCTCCGTCGATCTCTTTTGACGCGCCCTTTCCATCTCTTCGCCTCAAAACGACTGCCATGAGTATTGAAAGGAGGAGAAGAAAAAATGCTGCTCAGCTTTGCTTCAAATTTTCTTTCATCTAGTTTTTCAAATAGTTTTTTATTCTCCAGCTTCATTTGCTTCAACGCTGTCATCACCCCATCTTTTGTCATATATTTGAGAGATAAAAGACTTGCTAAGAAATCCTCAAGATCTGGAAGAGTTGAAAACTTTCCGTGCATGAAGTCTCTTTCTAGCTTCTCTAATCCCGATATATCAATAGGAAACGTGAGAAATGTCTCTGGATGTTGCTGCAAGTGTTCCAAAGTTCTGTGGGGGAGATCTCTTTCAAAGGCTAATTCAAAGGCTAATTTTGTCTCTTTTTCTTTTATTTTATGGAGCCGTTGCCCTTCAGGGCTCGTCTTATCATTATCAAATGGGGAATGGGAGAAGATAGAATCTAGATTTTCCTTGAAAAGGGCTTGATTAGACTCTGAAAGAAGATCTTTAGAGTTCTGCAAGAGCTCTTTTACCAAACGGATCCCTGCCCCATAGGTGGAAGCCTTTAAAGATGCAAGGCTTGCGAGAAAAATGGCAGGATGTAATTTAGTAGGGGCATATTTTCCTTCTAGAAAATCTTGTTGAACTTTATCTAAATTTAATTCAGCAAAAACATTTGATTCTGTTGGATTGGTTAACAAATACTGGATAACCCACTGAAGTATACGTGGTTCAGAATCCAAAAAATGCTGAGCTATGTCCCCAGGGAAATAATTATCGTTGGAAAATTCAAAATTCTCTTTAAGGTCTTTATTTATGTCAGTCAATAATTGAGGATTTCCCAATTGGATTGAACTTACCACCTCAGCAGATAAAATTTCTTTTAAAATATCTTTAGAAATAGTATCTTTTGCTAATTGAAAAATAGTTTGTGCCATTTTTTGTCTATGAAAAAAAATGGCACAAACTAAGCTAGACCCTTGATCTGAGGGAGACAAAGTCTTAATGAGTTCTTGCACCTTAGTAAGGTCGTCGGAAAAAATGGCTTTTTCAACTTGGTCATAAGGAGTTGGAGTCTCTCCATAAATAGGAAACTGCCCAGAAAACCCGCAACTGGCAAAAGCCAGGATCAATAAAATCCTTAAAAAAGTACCCATATCCCCTCCTTGTTTTCTTTATGGTATCACTCATAGATGGAAAGGTCTAGACGGCTTAACTTCAGGGCTCTGTTGCAAAAACTTGGGAAGGGTAAAAATCCCCTCAGTTTTGAGGGTTTAGAGGACGTAAACTCCGAAATTTCTGTACACTAGACGTGCTTAATCCAGAACGAAGTGTCCCTCAAAAGATTACAGAGATCACGGGATTGACGCGAAAGTTTCTTCAAAGGCATCCTAAATTTGCCGACATCGTCGATGATTTTTTGGCCTTTGTCCAAGATTCTCCCCTGGTTATCCATAATGCACCCTTTGACTTAAAATT
>CAIWGV010000017.1 GCA_903912365.1 uncultured Alphaproteobacteria bacterium | reverse complement strand
GACTCTCTCTGATCTAAAAAGGAATCTCAGAGGGTATCTCTTCGGAACTCAAAAAGCCCCCCATATTGTCAGATCATACTTTAAAAAGAAAGAGGTCAACTACGCTGCCTGACTGTCACCTGTTTGCCAGTGGGAGTAATACTTCTATCTTCTCTTGCAGATTTTCCCCGGCCCTTGCCACGTGATTTTGAAGACTGTGGGCAACCCCAACACCTTTTGCATGGGATTCCTTCACATGCTTAGTAAATTGGGTTTTTCGTCGAGCTATTTCTTCTTCGCCCCTGTTCCGGAGATGTTGCGCCTGTCCTATGACATGACTCTGCAATGCCTGTTTTTTATCCTCAAAATACTCAAGACCCTGGACTTTCAATCTTTTAGGCGCCTCTTGAAAACTATTATAATGACCCTGCGCTTGGGTATAATGCCCCTCGGCTTGACCATAGAGACTTTCACCTTGAGCGTAGAAACGATGGTTCTGCAACGCGCCTAACCCTATCTGCCCCACAACTTTGCCAAGTCCAATGATACCTCGCTCCCTTGGTCTATAATCCTCGGAGTCTCTCCTTTTCTGAGAGGGAGGGGGGGGAATTGTTTCTCCAGGGTGCAAACGACAGGCCGGGCTTATGGCATATTCATGCCGTTCTGCAAAATTGGTTGACTCACAATCATGGCAAAATTTTCTGAGTTTGTCCCCCAAAGCTGAATTTCTCTCTCCCGAACATCTTCTCTCAACCAAACTCTTAAAGTGCTCTATTTGACTTTGTGTGGGTTTTCCTTTTTGACGGGAACTTTCCCCCTCTCCTTCCGGAGGAATCAAACAATAGGCTTTACAAAAGCTTTCGTAACAATTGGGGTGCTCTTTTGGGAGCTGATATAAGGCTCTTACAGGACTTCCATAATCTTCCCGAACACACTCGTTCATCCCCTCTAAGGTAGAGCAGGAATATCGCGTACAGGTGCCTCCCACTGCCCCTAGGAACTTTGATCTTTTTGCATAGGATGGCACTGCTTCCAAGGAGATGAATGGAAACAAAAGAAGAATCCCCATTATCAAATGTATTGATTTTCGCATGCGTAAAACCCCCGTAATTTATTTTATCGTCCTTTAATTGAATCATTTCTAAAAAAGAAAGTCCATACGTTTCGTAAGGTCTCCCAGGGTCGACGCATCTAAAATAAAAACAAGATCGTCCCCCTGAGCCCTCGAAGAGGGCGTCAGGGTCCCGCTTAGAGCCTTATATTTTTGTAAAGCCTTCTGCTAGGCCATTTTTATGTTGATAAACACGCCCCATAAGATTTGAGGTTACACCTACATATAGGGTGCCCTTATACCTACTGGCCATAATATAAACTACTGGGATCTTCTCCATAGGCGCATCTTAACAAAATAGCCCCTTAGGCTGAAGATGCCGAAAGCGGGGCCCTGACGCCCCCCCTAAAGGGGGCTCAGGGTGACGACTTCTTTGGCATCGCCCTCTTTCTCCCCCATAAAATTTAGATGCGTGAGCCCTGTGAGGTCTCCCTTACCACCCGACAGACTTCTTCAGGAAGATGCGGTTTCTTTTCTCTGGTGAGATTCTTAATTAAAAAAGATTGAGTTTAAAAGGCAATATCTTTATATAGAAACTGTACAGAATCATTGTTGCATAATTTTAGAAAATAGGCGCAATGATAGGCCTTAATATAGGAATAAATTTGAATAAGGAAATTTCAGCTATGAATTTAAAGAAAAGTTTTTTGTTTTTTGTATTGATGTTTTTCATGGGAAACGTATTTGGTGCGGCAGTGGTTGGGCTGGATGATAAAGCGCCCCTAACTACCGTGCGCATAAAAATCAGTAACTTCTTTGAAGAGTCCAAGAGTAATTACGAAGAAGCACAGAAATTCATGAAGAGCTTATCTCAATCTCCTGCTTCTAATAGAATAATAGGTGCTTTAGGACAAAGCACAATAGAAGTTTTTGAATCAATATCTAAATCTATCACAAAATATCTGTCAACTGCACAGAAAGCTTTAGAACACGCTGAAAGGGTTTTAGCAGATCGCGAAGCAGATCATGGAGCTGGCTCAGCCTTAGCTCTGAATGCTCTCTCTTTGTTGGATTCAGCTCTGAAAGATGAGGGGAAATTAGGTAGCTCTGCAACTTTATCGGAAGTGCTCAATAGAGAAGAAGATCGGGCATGTGAATTAAACGAAGCTATGGCACGATCATCGGAAATATTTAGTAAATGGAGACAAGAGCATAATTCCTTTAGAGAGGAAATATGTCTTCTAACTCATCTTAAGCAAAAAGTAGACGGGGAAATTCTACGGGTTCCCGAAAAAATTTCACAGATAAAAGATGCCTTGTGGGGAAAAGTTCTTTCAGAAGGCCCTGCTTCTCCTGAGGCCTCTGAGCAAGAAACAGCCCAACAACGGCGCGAACGCTTGGCTGCCGCTGCGGAGAAACGCTTCGGAAAGGGAGATGAAGCTTAATTAAAATTATTTTAGAATAGCTGCCTTTAGAAGAGCTTTTGTGTAAGCTTTTTTGGGATGGTGGAAAATAGAGTCGGCCGTTCCCTCTTCTACGATTTTTCCAGACTTCATAACCATTACGCGGCCGCTGATGGCTTTTATAACCCGCAAATCATGGCTGATAAATAGATAAGAAGTTTTATAGCGCCTTTGCAGATCTTTTAGAATATCAATAATATGTGCTTGCACGGAAAGATCCAGGGCTGACGTGGGCTCATCCAAAATAATAAGTTTTGGCTTTAAGATAAGGGCCCGGGCGATGGCCACCCGTTGTCGCTGGCCCCCGGAGAGCTCATGGGGATACCTTTCCAAAAGATCCATGGACAACTGAACATCTTGAAGGGCCCGTTTAATGCGCCGATCCTCGTCTGCCTTATCTTTGGCCAGTTTATGAACCCGTAGCCCTTCCCCCACAATCTCCCGAACAGTCATTTTAGGATTCAAGGAACTAAAAGGATCCTGAAACACAAACTGAAGTTCTCGCCGCAGAGATCTTAAGGCCTTTCCTTTCAGTTGATGAAGGGGCTGATCCAGAAAGGAAACTTCCCCTTCAAAATTTTGGAGTCTCCCCAAAGCAAAGGCTAAGCTTGATTTTCCAGACCCACTTTCTCCCACGAGCCCCAAAGTCTCTCCCTGACGGATCTGAAGATTCACTCCCTCCACCGCCAAAAACTGAGGATGCTTGTGCCAAAACTTTTTCTTTTCTCGCGGGAAAGAGACTTGGATATTTTTAGCATCCAATATGAGAGGCGCCTTTTCTTTGAGGGGCACTCCTTCCCCTTTCAGCTCCGATGCCAAAAGCTTTTTTGTGTAGGCATGCTTGGGACGCGCAAAAACGCTTTTGGTTTTTCCAGATTCCACCACCTGGCCTTTGTTCATCACCAGGACCCGTTCTGTCATCTTTCGAATAATAGCCAAATCATGACTGATCAGAAGAAGTGCCATTCCATTCTTTTTTTGAAGATCTTTCAACAGGTCCAAAATTTGTTCTTGGATGGTTACATCCAAAGACGTGGTTGGCTCATCCGCAATAAGTAAATCAGGTTTGTTGGCAATGGCCATGGCAATGACCACCCGTTGCCGTTCTCCCCCTGATAGCTCAAAAGGATAGGCCTTCATACGATGTTTAGCCTCTCGAAACTGTACTGTTTCTAGCAAGTCCAAGGCTTCTTTCCGAGCTTTTTCAAGGGAAACAGGACGATGAATGCGGATAGATTCCACAATCTGATCTCCAATGGTATGAACAGGATTAAGAGAAGTCAGCGGGTCTTGAAATACCATGCTCATGGTTGCGCCCCGAATGGCCCTCAACTCTGGGCCCGATAGGGTTAGAATATTTTTCCCCTTAAAGAGAATTTCTCCTGAAGAATGAAAAGCCTGAGGATAAGACAAAAGCTTCATGAGCGAGAGGGCCGTTAAGGATTTCCCAGACCCACTCTCCCCCACCAGCCCCACGGATTCCCCTGGTTGAATATAGAAGCTGACCTTATCCACAACGGAAGGTTGGTCCGACGCTCCAAAAGAAACGCTGAGATCTTTTACCTGTAAAAGAGGGGCCACGGTCATAGGAGAGCCTCTCCCCTCGTTTGATTTGGTCTAAAGGCCTCTCGGATTCCTTCTCCAATAAAAACCAAAGAGCTTAGCAAAATAGAGAGGGTCACAAAACTGGACACCCCAATCCAAGGGGCCGACAAATTATTTTTGCCCTGGTGCAAAATTTCCCCCAAAGAAGGGGATCCTGCAGGTAACCCAAACCCTAAAAAGTCTAAGGTGGAAAGCAAACTGATGGAGGTAATAAGAACAAAGGGAAGAAGCGTAAGGGGCGCCGATAGAATATTGGGAAGGATATGCCGTATGATAATAGAAAAGGATCCAATACCCAAAGACCGGGCCGCTTTGACGTAATCAAAATTTCGAGCTCGCAAAAACTCTCCCCTCACAATGGGAACAATCATCATCCACTTAAAAAGCCCCATCAAAAACAAAAGAGACCAAAAGGTGGGTTCCATCAGGCTGGAGAGTGTAATCAACAAAAATAAAATGGGAAGACCTGACCAAATCTCCACAAATCTTTGAAGAATAAGATCCACATATCCCCCAAAATATCCCTGAACAGCCCCGATGAAAAATCCTAGGACGGCGCTTAAAGTCATGACCGCCAGACCAAACAGAATAGAGAATCTATACCCGTAAATAAGTCGCGCCAAAAGATCTCTCCCCTGATCATCAGTTCCCAGCCAGTTCTCCGCAGAAGGCGGAGCCGGGACCGATCGCCGGAGTTCATAATTAACCGTGTCATAACTGTAAGGAATTAAAGGCCAAATCATCCACCCATTTTTCTTAATGAGTTTTTGAACGAAAGGATCTCGGTAATTTGCTTCCGTTTCAAAAGATCCTCCAAATTTGTTTTCAGCGTATTGTCTAAAAATCGGGAAATAACAGCGGTGTTTATAATAAACAAGCAAGGGCTTATCGTTTGCTATAAACTCCGCCCCCAGGGAAATAAAAAACAAAGTCAAAAAGCATATAAGGGCGACAACGCTTCTCTTTCGTTTGGAAAATCTTAAGAACTTTTTGGAATCCAAAAATTTCATGACTGGGCCTCTCCCTCAAAAGTAATACGAGGATCCACAAATCGGTAGAGAAGATCTCCCATCAAATGAAGGAAAAGACTGAGGAGCGTAAAGACGTAGAGACTTCCAAACATGACCGGATAATCTCGATTCATGGCCGCTTCAAATCCCAAGAGTCCCAGCCCATCTAAAGAAAAGATAACTTCAATTAAAAGATTGCTGGTGAAGAAAATGGTGATAAAGGCGCTTGGAAATCTTGAAATAAGAGGAAGTAGAGCATTTTGAAAAATATGTTTATAAAGAATTTGTTTTCGCTCCAATCCCTTAGCCCGTGCCGTTATCACATAAGGTTTGTGAATCTCCTCCAAAAAGGAGTTCTTTGTCAAAAGAGTCACCCCCGCAACCCCACTGATCACGATGGAAAAAATGGGAAGGGTTATATGCCAAACATAATCGCCAATCTTGCCTAAGAAAGAGTAAGAAGATACATCATCAGAAAAAAGCCCTCTTAAGGGAAACAAATCCCAATAACTGCCCCCCGCAAAAAAGATAATGAGCAAAAGGGCAAACACAAAGCTGGGGATAGCATAGGCTCCTACCACGATGGCGCTGGTGATAATATCAAACTTAGACCCATCTCGAACGGCTTTCCAGATCCCTAAGGGAATACCAATTAAATAAATAAGGAAAGTAGACCACAATCCCAGGGAGAGGGATATGGGGAGTTTTGAAATGATGAGATCCCACACCTTTGTTTCTCGGAAATAGCTTTCTCCAAAATCAAAAGTTAAATAGTTTTTAACCATAAGCCAGAAACGTTTCCCTACCGGCTGATCAAACCCGTATTGCTTTTCCAGCTGTTCCACAAATTCCGGTGGCAACCCCCGTGCCCCTTGGTATTTAGAAAAAATATCAGAACTCTCCGAGGAAAACGCCTCCCCCAGGCCCTCCTGTGTAGACATTCCTCGGGCTTTGCTAATCATCTGCTCAACAGGTCCTCCCGGAGTTACCTGCACCAGAAGAAAGTTAATGAGAAGAACTCCCAGCAGCGTAGGGAAAATAAGAAGAAGGCGACGTAAAATATAGGGAATCATCAGAAGACTCTATTTTTTCCACCAGGTATCGATTTCATAAAAACTAGCATCTTTCCCCAAGCACTTAAGCTCCTGAGAGAAAGCTACGTAATTATCTTTCGGGACCCACCCAGGGATAAGATAATACTGGGCGTTTATAACACGATCCAGCAATGATGTATATGTCTTAAGCCTTGGAATTGTTTTAGATTCCAGAATTTTCTTTACCAATCCATCCACCACTTTGTCCTCAACTCCCGAGAGGTTGAGGGTTCCTGGAGTCATGGCTTCCTGGGAGCCCCAAAAGTCTTCTTGTTCTATCCCAGGAATAAAGACGGGGGGATGATAGTTAAGGATCACGTCAAAATCAAATTCATTAAATCGTTCGTAATAGGCACTCAAAGGAAGCACAAGCACATGGGGAGTGATTCCAACACCCTCTAGATTTTTTGCAAAATTTTCCACCAGCTTTCTTTGTCCCGCGGCATAAAGGACTATATCCAAGGAGAAAGGCTCTTTCTGTTTCGGATGCCTTAGCTTGTCTTTCTTTAGAGTCCATCCAGCTTGCTTTAAAAGCTTCATAGCTTCTTCCAAATTTTGACGCCCTACCCCATCCACCGTATTTGTGGTTTCAAAATTTGTTTTTGTAAATATTTCCGGAGGCAAAAGGGTCTTGGGGTAAGAGTTCAAAAAGCTCACCTGATCAGAGGTTATGGGACCTTTTGCTCCAAACTCCGTGTTCATAAAAATACTTGTATTTCGGATATACACTCCATGAAATTTGGCTTGATTCAACCACTCAAAATTGAAGAGGAGATTCAATGCTTTTCTTACACGCCAATCACTTAAATGACTCCGCCGCGTATTGATAAAGAAAGCATTCAGTCCGTGGGGAACGGGTTTCTTAAAAGTTTTTTGGAGGACCAGCCCCTCTTCTATACTTGGAAAGTCATAGTTTTCCATCCAATTTGAAATCCGATCTTCCCGCCACCAATCGATCTCTCCCTTCTTAAAGGATTCAAATCCTACGGTTGACGTGGCAAAATGCACATACTTGATGATATCAAAGTTATAATGCCCCTTATTAACAGGCAGATTTTCACCCCACCAATTTTTAACCCGCTCATAAATGATATCTCCTCCTTTGGTGGTGCTCTTAATCTTATAAGGCCCACTGCCAAGGGGCGGTTGTTTTCCTTCAGAAAAATTGTATTTTTGGTAGTGCGCTCTCGATAAAATGGGCAGTTTTCCCAACAAGAAAGAAAGATCTCGAGACGGCGCTTCAAAAACAAAGCAGATAGTAGAATCGTTGATGGTTTTTGTCCCTTTCACTCCCTTATACCAAGCTCGATAAATAGGAACCCCTTTCTTTTTTAAAACTTCAAAAGAAAACTTAACGTCTTGGGCCGTTATGGGAGATCCATCCTGAAATTTAGCCGTCTTATTGAGATAAAAGGTGACGGACCTATAATCCGGAGAAATTTTTACCTTTTCCGCCACATAGGGATAGGCCACCTCTCCGTTGTCCAAAGGAGCCTTCATAAGCCTTGCAAAGACAAGGTCTGGCATTCCTTCTGGCGCTACCCCTTTAATGATAAAGGGATTGAAGGAATCAAATTGTCGGGAAGTATAAAGGTTAACAATCCCCTTTTTGGGAGCTTTCGAATTCGCGTAATTGAAGCATGCAAAGCCCTTCTTATATTTGGGTACGCCCATGCCTCTTGTACAGACATACCAATCAGGCAATGGAGCCGCCGCTGCCATGCTCACACAGAAAATAGCTAGAATATGAATAACAAGTCTAATGATGAAACTCCTTCCAACTAGGGCCCATTCATACTATCCCATAGGATGCAAAAAAAATCCACCCTTCCCCCCAGTCAAATAATTTGGTAGTCTCTCTACTCATTAATAAGGAAAGTACACACATGTCATCACATCCTATCATTTTGATCCCCAGCCGAATGGCGGCTGTTCGATTTCCCAACAAACCCCTTGCCTTAATTCATGGAAAGCCCATGGTGCTCCATGTGTGGGAGCGCGCCATGAAGGCAGGTATTGGTCCTGTCATCGTGGCCTGTGGCGATAAAGAGATCAAAGAAGTGATTGAGGCTGCAGGGGGGCGCGCTGTCATGACAGATCCCACCCTCGTCTCTGGGTCTGACCGCATTTACGAGGCTCTCTGCCAAGTAGATCCCCAGGGCCATATGGATACGGTGATCAACCTCCAGGGGGATCTGCCTACTATTAAGCCGGAGGATATCCGGAAGGTTCTCCTTCCTCTAGAGAATGCCAAATTCAATATTGCCACCTTAGTGACGCCTGTGAAGGATGAGAGCGAAATCACCAACCGCAATGTGGTCAAAGCCATCGTGGGAGATATTCAGGATACGATTGGCCAAGCCTTCTATTTTTCTCGCACAGGCGTTGCCTCTGGCGATAACATTTACTACCACCACATGGGGATCTATGCCTATCGTCGACAGGCCCTCAAGGACATGGTCCACCTTCCTCGCTCCTCTTTGGAGAAACAGGAATCCCTAGAGCAGCTCCGCGCCCTTGAGGCAGGCATGTTGTTTGGTGTGTGCGTGACCGATGCTATTTCGCTTGGTGTAGATACACCGGAAGACTTGGAGAAAGCGGCAGGGTTATTGTAGACTTACCTTTACCCCTTCCTTACCTCCACAAACCAAGCCTCCCGACCCTCTTGCTTGGCCTTTTGTTGAAATCGGGTTGTGATCCAAAGATCGGGGGGGCCAGCCCCTTCCCAAATCTTTTGAAACCCAGAAAAACTCTTTAAATGGTCTTGAATCCAGTCTTTGTACCCTGGATGATCCGTGGCCATCAAAAGCGTTCTTCCAACCTTCAGCTTCTTCCATAAAAGAGCCAAGGTCTCCTGGCTTACAAATCTTCGCTTATGATGGCCCTTCTTCGGCCAAGGATCTGGGAATAAAAGGAATATTTTACCTAAAGATTCATCGGGCAATGCGCGCAATAAAATCTTTGCATCCTCCATAAAAATACGGATATTTTGAGTGCCGGCCTCTTCCATCTTGCCCAAGAGACTTCCCACTCCGTTCACAAAAGGTTCGCACCCAAGCATCAGAACATCTGGATGATGGGTCGCTTGCAGTAGGAGGTGATCCCCAGTCCCAAAGCCAATCTCCATCCAAACTTCACCAGCTCCCTCCAAAGGGAAAGGCTCTCCTTCCTGCACATGAATTTGAAACTTTGGAAGCACATCCTGCAAAAAATTTTTGCGGGAGGGACTAAGCTTTCTTCCTTGTCTTCGTCCATAAATCATTTAATTTCTTTCGTATAAACAGATTGGGATTCCCAGCCCAAAACCCCAAGGAAGATAAAGCCAAAAGCCAAAACAAGATAGATTTCAAATACGGACCATACCCACTAAAAACCGTAGGAGAAAGGGGTTCTGGGATCTGGCAATCAATGACGCCCTGCTCATGAAGGCCCAGGCTCAATAAAATACACCCATAGGGATCAATGAGGGCAGAGATTCCCGTATTTGCTACTCGCACCACAGAGAGCCCCTCTTCTATGGCCCGCATTTGGGCCATGCGGAGATGTTGATAGGGTCCCGCACTATTCCCAAACCACGCATCGTTGGTAAGATTCAAAAGCCACTTGGGGCGATCTCCCTGCGCACGCACCTGCCCTGAAAAAATAATCTCATAGCACACAAGGGGAGAAAATCCGGGGAGAGCCCCCACACTTAAAGTTTGGGGTCCCGGCCCTGGGGAAAAATCCAAAAGCCCTGCGGTGACTTTACGAATCATTCCTTTTGGAAAAACCGTTTCCAAGACATTCCTAAAAGGAAAATACTCCCCAAAGGGAACCAGCTGATGCTTATCGTATAGGGCGTTTATAGTCCCTTGTGAATCCAGCACAGAAATACTGTTCCAGATCTTTCTTGCCCCCACATCCCGGCGCATCAACCCCGTGATCAGATGTCCTCCTGGGGGCAGCATGGAGGCCAGTTTATGCCTTAGTTCAGCACTTTCATCCAAATAAAAACTCAGGGCCGATTCAGGCCAAATAATGGTTTGAGGCTTGAAAGAAGGATTAAAAGATTGGCTCAGCTGAATCAATTTATCCAAGTTCGCGATTTGCTCCCGCCCATCCCATTTAAGCGCTTGAGGAATGTTGGGTTGAACCAACCGGATGTTGCTAGAAAATGCATAGGACTTTACCATGCGTGCCTCCCCAAACTTCCAAAGTCCCAGACATAGAATGGCTGGCCCCAAAAGAAAGGCAAAAAACAAAAGACGGGTCTTAGATTGCGTCATAAAAATATAGGCCCAAAATCCGAATGTAAGGGTTAGGGCACTGAGTCCATAGACACCGATAAAGGCTGCAATCTGGGCAATTTCTGGGTATGCCATCCAGGTATACCCCAGCAAGGGCCACGGAAATTGAGGTGCCATAAAAGAAAGAAGCGTTTCTCCCCCAACCCACCATAGCACCATCCAAAGAAGGCCCGAAAGACCCGGCTCTTTCCACCAAGGAATCAAATACCCCGCAAGGACCATAATACCTGCCATAAAAAGAGGCAGCCCAAAAAGACAAAAGGGAATGAGCCAATAAAAGCTCTCTATTTCAACAAACAGGCTATAGGAAACCCAGTACAAACTAACAACAAAATATCCCCAACAAAAGCTCCCCATCTTAAGGCCAGCCCCTTTGAAAGATTCTCTCGGGGAAACCGACAAAATGAATTTCAAAAAAATAAAGGGGATCAAAATCTGAATGCCCAGAATTGGAAAATGAACGGCGCCCAGAAACCCTCCTAAAACAAAGAGCTCAAGATAGGAGTGAAACTTTATAGCGTCCTTAAGTCTTTTGGGGATTTTAAAGGCAGATAAAACCGCTTTCATGCTGGGAATGACTCAGCTAGTTTTTCAAAGGAGCCAGCATCATAACAATCTGAGACCCCTCCCGCTTAGGCCCAAATTCTGGTTTCGCAAGATCCGCGATATCCGCTTGAACCCGCTCAAAAATACGCATTCCAATGTCTTGGTGTGCCATTTCGCGACCCCGGAATCGCATGCTGACTTTTACTTTGTTTTCGTCCTCTAGAAATCGTCGCATGTGCTTGAGCTTGATTTGATAATCATTTTCCCCAATAACAGGGCGCATTTTGATTTCTTTGATTTCTATGATCTTTTGCTTTTTCTTCGCTTCATTCTTTTTCTTTTGAAGCTCATACTTGTATTTGCCATAATCTAGAATCTTACAAACGGGCGGTTCTGCCGTGGGAGATACCTCTACAAGGTCCAAACCTGCCGCTTGAGCGCGCTCGATACCTTCTCGGACGGTAACGACGCCGATCATCTCACCATTTTCATCGATTAACCTAATTTTGGGGGATTGAATATCCTCGTTCACACGGGGCCCATCGCCAATGGGCGCTTGCGGCAACATAAATTTACTTATCTGACAGTCTCCTGATTGTTTCTGAAGGTATCTTTCCTTCGCTCTCTAATTTAGCAAGTGCTGCTGAAAGTGCAAGCACCTCCTGCGTCTCTCCCCCTAATTTCCGGATGGAAACGGTCTGTTGCTCCTCTTCTTTCTTTCCCACAACAAACAAATACGGCACTTTCTTTAAGCTATGCTCTCGGATTTTATAGTTAATTTTCTCATTCCGGAAGTCTTCTTCCACCCGAATGCCGATTTCTTTTAATTTTCGAACAACCATGGCCCCATATTCATTGGAATCTGAGGTAATGGGCATCACCACCACTTGCACAGGCGCGAGCCACACGGGAAATTTTCCCCCATGATGTTCTATCAACATGCCAATGAATCTCTCAAGGGATCCCAAGACCGCACGATGCAACATGACGGGACGATACTTTTGGCCATCTTCTCCCATATAGCTTGCATCCAATCTTTCTGGCAGGACATAATCCACTTGTAACGTTCCACACTGCCAATCCCGCCCCAAAGCATCTCTTAGAACAAATTCAACCTTAGGGCCATAGAATGCCCCTTCTCCCGGATTCATAATATAGGGGATATTTTCACTCTCAAGGGCCGTCTTTAAGCCTTCTTCTGCCCTATCCCACATATCATCACTTCCCGCCCGAACTTCAGGACGGTCAGAAAACTTTACTTTAAACTCAGAAAAGCCCAGATCTTCATATACATCTTGCAATAACTCATAGAATTTTTTTACTTCTGTTCCAATTTGATCTTCTCGGCAGAAAATATGAGCATCATCTTGCACGAAGTTCCGCACCCGCATGATCCCGTGGAGAGCCCCTGAGGGCTCATTCCGATGGCAACAGCCGAATTCTGCCATGCGCATAGGGAGGTCTCGGTAGCTTTTTGATCCTTGTTTAAAGATTTGCACGTGGGCTGGGCAATTCATGGGCTTTAAGGCAAGCTCTGTATTCTCTCCATCGGAGAAAGTGAACATGTTTTGCCGAAATTTATCCCAGTGCCCCGAGGCTTCCCACAATTTCTTGTCCAAAAGCAAGGGCGTATTCACCTCTACATATCCCGCCTTTTCCAGCTTACCTCGAATATAGTTCTGGAGAGTCCGGTACAGCGTCCATCCCTTCGGATGCCAAAAGGTACTGCCCATGGCCTCTTCTTGCAGATGGAACAGATCCATTTCGCGCCCTAGCTTGCGGTGATCCCTTTTTTCTGCTTCCTCAATCCGGAACAAATGCTCTTTCAGATCTTTCTCACTGGCCCAGGCGGTTCCATAGATACGTTGTAGCATGGGATTTTTAGAGTCCCCCCGCCAATAGGCTCCCGCTAATTTGGTCAACTTAAAGGCTTTTCCAATCTTTCCAGTGGAGGGAAAATGAGGCCCTCGACAAAGATCCATAAATTTCCCTTGCCGATACAGAGATACGACGTCACCTACTGGAATTCCTTCAATAATTTCTGCTTTGTAATGCTCGCCAATTCCCTTAAAGAACTTGATGGCTTCATCCCGATCCCATTCTTCGCGCACAATGGATTCATCCCGATCCACAATCTCTCGCATACGGGCTTCCAGTTGCTCCAGATCCGCCGGTGTAAAGGGCTCCTCCCGCGCAATATCATAGTAAAATCCATTTTCGATGGAAGGGCCGATAGTAATTTGGATGGCATCTCCGTAGAGTTCTTTGGCCGCTTCCGCCAGCAAGTGCGCCGTATCGTGACGAATAACATCGAGAACTTCGGGATGGGTGCGGGTGAGAATTTCAACCCTTGAGTCTCTGGCGATGGGGGTATTGAGATCTACCAACTCCCCATCCACTCTGGCAACAACCGCTTCTTTCAGCAACCGTTCGCTGATGGAACGGGCAATGTCCGCCGGCGTGGTTGCACACGGGAAAGTTTTTTGTTGGCCATTTGCAAGGGTAACTTCAATCATTTTATTCGTCCAAACATCAGGGTTTTTCAGCCAAATGTCAAGGGCTTTAGTTGACAAATCAGCCCAAAAAATGATAAGTTTTGAGACAAAATAAGAGTAATTAGAGGGAACCTGAATGACACGCGCAGAGCTTGTAGTCCGACTTTCATCAAAGATGCCTGACAAATCTAATCACGAAATCGAAAAAATCGTGGCCGCTCTTTTTGAAGAAATCTCCCACACCCTGGAAAAAGGTCATCGCATCGAACTTCGGGGCTTTGGGTCTTTTTTCATTAAAAAACGAGGGGAACGGCGGGGGGTTGACCCTCGAAATGGGGACAAAATCCATATAGATTCTCACCATGTCCCTGTTTTTCGCCCAGGTCGTGTGTTGCTTCAAACCCTAAATTCTTAGGACGACGGGATCCCTGTCGCCAAAAAAAACTCTCAGGGCTCCCGGGAAACCCAGCTTAAGCAGTGAGAAAATTATGAACATTTTCCCAATTTCCCTTAAAGGTAAAAGATATTTTCAATTTTCTCTTTTCTTTTTCTTGAAAAGACGCTATATATAATCTCTAGAAACAAGAAAGGATGTGAGTTTTTTGCAAGTTATCGTTCACGAAAACAATCTTGAGCAGGCTCTTCGCGTATTGAAGAAGAAGCTGCAACGGGAAGGCGTTTTCCGGGAAATGAAGATGCGACGCAGCTATGAGAAGCCGTCAATTCGTAAGACCCGTGAGAAAGCTGAAGCCGTGCGCCGCTTCCGTAAATTGATGCGGAAAAAAGCAGAGCGCGACGCTTAAGAACAAAATCTAAAGCAAGATTCCCACTTCCCTTCACGGCATCGTGAAGGGATTTTATTTTGTATATCCCCTCTCTATTTATTTCCTTTTTCCGTCCTCTGACCTTTTTATAACTCATACGCTTTGACTTCAGGCACAAAAAGAGGAGCGCCACGTAAGAGTTCTCCATATCAAAAATCTTGGGCTATATTTTATTCTGCCTCAACCTCCATCAGACCCCGAGCATCTCTCTCCTTCTGCCCGTACTGATTGATGGCCAACCCCACAAGCACTAAGAGGCATCCCATAGAACTAAGAAACGTTAAGGTCTCGCCCAAGAGAAAGTAAGCGAAGAGCAAACTGGACAAAGGGATCAACAACATGAACGGCGCAACTACGGTCGCGCGATTATGTTTAAGTAAAATACCCGTTAGAATGCTCCCTCCCAAACCGGAGGCAAACCCTGAAAAAATAATGGAAGAAATTGTCATGGCTGAAAAATTTAAAGGATTTTCAATGACACTCTGAGGACCATAGAAAATAGCCGAAAGAATCATCAAGGGTCCTGGCATAACGAGGCTTCCCCAAATCATCATATGAATGATATTCGGACCTCTTACGTGCCTGAGTGCAATATTATTGGAAGCCCAAGAAAGCGCAGCACAGAACATGAGAAATATGCCCAGATAAGAAACTTCTCCCCCCATCCGTGCCGTGATAAACGTAACCCCCACAAAAGCCACGATCATCCCAACCCATCCGTACCGCGTGGGCCATTCTTTCCAGAGCCAAATGGCCAGCAAAGCCGTAATAAAGACTTGGGTTTGCATCACAACAGAAGAAATGCCAGCCCCAACCCCTAGATATAAGATAACGGCTGCTAGGGTAACGGTAATACCCACAGCCCCACTTACAAGCACCACATTTTTCCAAGAAGTTTTAGGGGGAGGTACAAACAATAAAAGAGGCCACACAAGAATATACCGCCAGGCGGCGTACATGAAAGGGTTAACGCTTTCAACTCCTAGTTTTACAACAACAGAATTAAATCCAAAGATAAGGGCGATCAAAAGCGCTATACATATATATCGAAATGCCATGAAGATTCCTTCTAGAATTAGGCTGTGTGCCCTTTACCAATAATCACTTGGTGCCCAGAATAATGTTTTCCTAGAATCTCTTTGATAAGAAGATCATAGTCTTCCTTTTCAGGAAAAGGGAGCAGCTGTAGATTCTGCACCACAACCCGGGAAGAATCTGAAATATGAAAATTAAAAGAACCCACAGCCATACCGTCACTGTCAATTCCATTCTTGGCAAGAATCTCTTTTTCGTCTTCCTCTAAATCAGAGAGGGCCGCTTTCACTGTACAGTGTCTGGACTCCCCATTTATTCTGCACTCCAAATAAATGGGGAATCCAGCAACCGTAAGAATTTCTCCTGAATGGGGAGCATGTGTGCTCGAAAATCCATTAAATGCCAATCCTACAAGCAAAAACAAAACCGTTTTATATTTCATTAAAATCTTTTAGCCTCCCCATAGATTCCTGTTTGCCCAGGATTTCCATCACTTCAAAAATACTAGGGGAAATTGAGCTTCCCGTCAAGGCAACACGCAGGGGCTGGGCCACCTCTCCCAGCTTTGCCCCTTCTCGCGCCGCAAACTCCCGAGCCAGGGATTCCAGACTCTCAACGGTCCAAGCATCCTGCCCCTCAAGCTCCGGCATAATTCTTTGGAGTAACTCCAGATGCGTTGGCTTAAGCACGGCCCTTACCTCTTCAGAAATAACCAAAGGACGGTCCTGCACATAAAAAGCCGCGCTTGTGGCCAAATCTTTCAGGGTAATGGCCCGTTGTTTCAACCCATTCATGCCCGTCTTCAGACGGCTCAGATGCAGCGGAGAGAGTTTATATCCCGCAACTTCCAACCGAGGCACAATTAAGCCCACAAGACGCTCATTGTCCGCCTGACGCAAATAATGGGCATTCAAATTATCCAGCTTCTTGTAATCAAATCGGGAGGGAGATTTTCCCACATGGTCCAGGGAAAACCACTCTATGGCCTGGGTATCGGAAATGATCTCATCATCCCCATGGCCCCAGCCCAGCCTCAGCAAATAATTACGGAGCGCTTCTGGCAGGTAGCCCATCTCTTCATAAGCCTCCACACCAATGGCCCCATGACGCTTGGAAAGCTTCGACCCGTCAGGCCCATGAATCATGGGAATATGGGCAAATTGGGGCACATCCCACCCCATAGCTTGATACAGGTGATATTGACGGAAAGTGTTGGTCAGGTGATCATCCCCCCGAATCACATGGGTAATGTCCATATCATGGTCATCCACCACGACAGAGAGCATATAGGTAGGGGTGCCATCACTCCGCAATAGCACCATGTCATCGATCTGAGCATTCTCTACGGTCACAGGCCCTTGGACCAAATCCTCAACCGTCACACGCCCCTCCTCTGGGGTCAGCAATCGGAGGGCGCCGGCCGTCAACCCCCGATGCCGACAATGGCCATTGTAGCCTGGTTTTTTGCCTTCTTTCATGGCCTGTGCTCGCATCTTTTCCAGATCTTCCGGTTTGCAATTGCAATAATAGGCCTTCCCTCGCTTATAAAGTTCAAGACCTATTTCCTGATGGTGTTTAAGATTCTTTGACTGAAAAACCGTTTCTCCCTCCCACTCCAATCCGAGCCATTTTAAGCTGTGCAAAATGGCATCCACAGCCGCTTGTGTGGATCGCTCCAGGTCCGTATCTTCAATACGCAACAAGAATTTCCCGTGATTTTTTTTGGAGAAGAGATAATTAAAAAGAGCCGTACGAGCTCCCCCTATGTGCAGGAATCCCGTGGGAGATGGTGCAAATCTTGTAACAATAGCCATTTTATCCTTTTGTTTACAAACTTTTTGAGTATACTGAGCTTCCTTTATAATACAAGCTCTAGAAAAAGGATAGGAAAGGATATTTTTATGATAGAAGGATTGATAGGGTTCTCCCTCGCTTACCTTTTCGCAATTGTAAGCCCTGGCCCCAACTTTATTATGGTCGTGCGTACTGGACTTTCAAATACCTATATAATGGGCGTAGCTCTAGTAGTGGGCCTTTGCTTTGGAAACTTTATTCAGATCATCCTAGCGCTTCTGGGTATTGAGATGGTCTTTGCCCAATATCCCCAAGCTATCCAAATTATTCAGTATTCCGGCGCTGCCTTTTTGATCTACATGGGCCTCATGGCCTTGTTTAGCAAAAAAGAAACCCCCGCTATCCCAAAAGAGAAAGAGCTTTTTACCCACGCCTCTTCCAAAAGTGACCTTTGGAAATTTTTTCGTATTGGTATCATTACACAGATTACCAATCCCTTTGCCATCGTCCTAGACTGGAGTCTTTTTGCTACCTTTAAATCTCCCTTTCTTTGGGTCAACGGCTTGTATACGGCCATTGCCATCGCCATTGAATTCATTTGGTATGCGGGGCTCGCTTGGTTCTTGGCACGCCCTTCGTTCCAAAAGATCTTCCGCGGGTACCATCATTGGATTGAGCGCGGGGCTGGCGCTCTCCTTATCCTCATTGCTTTCCGGATTGCCCTCACAAAGATTTAATTTTTATCAGGATTGAGTTTTATCCCTATCATTCCTATATGAAAAATCACCCTAGAATTTTTGATGATAAAGGATATTGAACTTGAAAAAATTAGGCCTTTTTTTTGTTGTAAGTGTTTTTTGGAGCACCCTCTTTGCAGCGACCGCTGAGGACGATCAAGTGGTCCCTTGCACACCAAGACGGGGTATAAAACGCCCTGCTACAACTGATGCGAGATCTGATCTAATAACACGTTCCATCACATGGAGCATGGCAGGCCTAACCGAAGCTGAGAACAAGGATCATCTGGCAGCTCCCTTATTAATGATGAAGAATCATACGCGCATAAGAATTGCCCAGGTTAAACCCCTTCTTTTGGATCAAGCCTTAACACATTTAAACTTGATAGAATTTAAATTTGTACACCTGACTCATCTGGATCTTCCCATAAACAACATTACCGTGCCTCTGTTAGAGAAAATTTCGCAATTAGCGCCGAATCTTAGAAGTTTAAATGTTTCCCATTGCTTTCTTGAGGCGGATCACGCAAAAGCTATCAGCCGGATGAATCAGCTAACAACTCTAAATCTTTGGGATAATGACCTTAAAGATGAGGGAGCCTATTTTATCAGCCTCATGCTTCATCTAAAAACTCTAGGTGTTGGGAATAATGGAATTACAGACAAGGGCGCGGGATACATCTCCCAACTCCCTAACCTAGAAAATCTAGATATTTCATGCAATCAAGTTGGCCCTGGGGGCGCGACCTCCTTGAGCAGCCAGACTAGTCTAAAAAGCCTGAATGTTGGACATAATGAAATGGGAGACGAAGGGGCGCAGTTTCTCAGTAAAATGCATTGGTTGAAATGCGTGGATTTTGAGTATAACGGCATTGGGGAAGCGCCGGTGCGCCTTCTGAGACAGAGTCTTTCTCTCACATATATACTCAGCTCCGTTCAATAAGGACTTAAGCCATAGACCTCCAATTGTCCCATTCCCTATGACCTTCGCCTAACTGGCCGTCGGCTGCTTCTTCAGCGTTAAAAGCGTAACAAGGACTGTCACGGCACAGACGCCCATCAAGTAATAAGCCACCATATCCACACCCCCCATATTCTCAATGAGCCACATGGAGATAATGGGCGCCACGCCGCCAAAAGCCACCGCCGTAAAGTTCCAACAGAAGGCCACACTGGTTGCCCTTATGTTGGTTGGGAAAGATTCTGCTACCAGGGGATTCAGGGTTCCCTCCGTCATGCCGATGAGAGCCCCCATAATCAAGGACATCCCAAGGATAACCGTGGATTCGCCTCCTTTTAAGGATCCAATAAAGGGATAGGCTGCCAGGAGGATCCCCAAGGATCCCATCATAATGATGTAACGTTTGTTAATTTTGTCAGACAAATATCCAAAAATCACCGTCGATACCGTATAGCTCATCACCGTAAACAGATTAAACTTTCCCGCCACATGGGTATCAAAATGCAGGAAGTTAATCATCATGGTTTTTCCAAAGATAAATACAACGAAAAATGATACCTGGGTTGTCAGAAAGATGGCAAAGAGCCGAGCTAAAGAGGCCTTGTGATTTCGAAACATCTCGCCCAAAGGATAGCGGACGAGTTTACCCGCCTTCTGCACCAGGACAAAGTCCTCTGTCTCCAAAAGGGCCCGCCGCATATAAAATCCTATAATGGCACCAAACACGCTGATGAAGAAGGGAATGCGCCAAGCAAAGGCGTAGACCTCCTCTTTGGTTACCAAAGACTCCACAAGGAAAATCGTACACGCACTCAAAACGAGTCCCATTCCCACACCCGTAAGCGCCATGGACCCAAAAAAACCCCGCTTTTCTTTGGGAACCGATTCAAACAAATACACACAGGACGCTCCGAACTCTCCTCCTAAAGCCACCCCTTGAAAAATCCGCAGGGTGATTAGAAGGATTGGCGCCAGCACGCCAATTTTGGCATAGGTTGGCAAGATCCCGATACACATGGTGGGAATGGACATGAGCAGCATGGTGACTGTTAACATTCTTTTTCGGCTGTAGCGATCTCCGATATAACCAAAAATGATGCCCCCGATGGGTCGAGCCGCAAGGCCCACGGCAAAAGTGCCAAAGGTCATCATCATGGAAACATAGGGATTATCAAGGGGAAAAAAGAGGTCGCTAATAACCGTGGCAAAGTACGCGTAAAGCGTGTATTCATACCACTCCACCACATTCCCCACAGAGGATGAAAGAATAGATTTTACGACATTTCCTGGTGTTCTTTTCATGTTAACTTTCCTCCTTAAGCATTAATAATTTTAATGAACTCCTCCGCCTGAAGGGACGCCCCTCCCACCAAAACTCCGGATACTTCTGGAATTGACAGGATAGCTTGGGCATTTTTGGAGGTGACGGACCCTCCATAAAGAACGGGATATTTATCCCCCGTCATCTGCCGGATGAATCCATGAGTCTTCTCGATATATTCCAGAGACGGCACAAGACCCGTCCCAATGGCCCATACGGGTTCATAGGCAATAATAATTTCTTGGGTTGTTTCGGGAATGGAGAGGTCTAACTGTGATTTTAAAACCTCAAAGGTTTTTCCCGCTTCATAATCTTGCCTCGTTTCACCGACACAAATAAGGGGTATAAGGCCTGCTTCCAAGGCCAGAGCTGCTTTTTTCTGAACCATCTGGCTGGTTTCTTTACGGTGCGTACGGACTTCCGAATGCCCCAAGATCACGTAAGAACACCCACTGCTTTTGACCATGGAGGCACTGACCTCTCCTGTGTAACTCCCTTCCTCATGAGAGGAACAATCCTGGGCTCCCACTTTTAAAGAGGCGTCTCGAAGAAGATGGGCCACTTCCCGCAGAATTGTATAGGGTGGACAAATAACAACATTTCCCTTTAAATCTATAAGGTTTTTGGCCAGTTGAAGACCAGCCTCATCCCCCTTGTTCATTTTCCAATTGCCGACGATCAATTTCCCCATAGCACCCAACGAAATAATATGATATCTATAGGGGACACTTATGGCATAAAATGCCATGGGGGTCTAACAATTTTTAGGGATTTAATATGTTACAATTTTTAAGAACACACTCCTCCTCCTGGGTTGCTAAAATTTTGCTGGGGCTTTTGATTCTGAGCTTTGGATTATTCTGGGGAATTTCTGAATTTTTCCGAGGCAAGGATACAAGCCACATCGTCGCCTCCGTAGGCAAAATTGAGATTTCCAAGGCTCAGCTTCAAAATGCCGTTCAGGAGGATTTAAAGCGCCTGAACGCCGAATTAAAAACAAAATCCATTTCCTTTAAGCAAGCCCTCCAACTGGGAATTGTGAACCAAGTCCTGGATCGTTTGGTGAACGAACTGCTGATTGACCTCTTTATGCGGGACTCAAAACTCACGGCTACAGACCAGCTTATTGCCACATCCATTAATCTAGATCCCATGTTTAAAGACCAACAGGGACATTTTGATCGGGAAAAGTTTGATATGATCCTAAGGTCCAATGGATTGACAGAAAAAACCTTTTTTGAGAGTCGTCGACGGGCCTTTATGAGGACACAGCTTTTGTCCGGTATTGGCGTGGGGACCTATGTTCCTGCCTCTTTGGCTCTGGGAACTTTTAAAGCCCTTAATGAAAAAAGGTCTTTTAAAGTTTTGAGGTTTGATCCCACATCTCTCCAACTGAAAGTAAGGCCGAGCACTGAAATTCTCCGTGCTTATTATGAAGCTCATAAATCAGACTACATCCTCCCTGGGGAAAGAAAATTCTCTCTTATCCGTTTGGACCCCCTTTCCGTAGGGCAAAAGTACAACCTTGGCGAAAATGAGCTCCGGGAGGCCTATCAGCAACAGTCTGAAACCTTTATGACCCCAGAAAAGAGAAGTTTTGTGTTGGCGAAGGCTGCCACCCCAGAAGAGGCCCAGAAGTATAAAACCCTTCTCAGTGCCGGGAAAGAAACCCCTGCCGCTGTCACTTTGTCTTTGGACAATGTAACTGAAGCAGAGCTAAACCGGTCCCTGTCCAAAATCATCTTTACCTCTCCCGCCCAAAAAGCCTCAGACCCCATCCAGCTGGGTAATGAGTATGTGGTGGTTTATGTAAAAAAGATAAGCCCCGCCCAAGTGCCTCCTTTTTCGCAAGTACAGGCTCAGGTTGAAAAAGAGCTTCGTCGACAAAAGGCCCTGGAGGGAATCGCAAATCTTTCTCAGAAAATAGAAGAAAAGGTAAATCAGGGCATGAATCTTACAGAAATTGCCAAGTCTCTTCGTTTGCCCATCATCAAAGAAACTCTCCTGGAAGGGTCTCAGAAGGCAACTCCCTACTTGTCTGAGGAAATCCTAAAAGACATTTATGGACTCCCAGAGGGAGGAGAAACCCCCATCACAGAGCTCCCGGATGGTGTTGCCTATATTCTAAAAATTGATCAAGTGACCCCTCCAAAGTCTTTGTCTTTTGAAAGCGTAAAGGACAAAGTTCAGCAAAAGTGGGAACAAGAAGAAAAAGCCAAGCTGGCTGCCTCTCTTGCCTCTCAAGCTTTAAATTCCATAGAGCAAGGGAAATCTCCTGAAAGCCTGGCTGGCTCTGGGGTTAGCTTTGAGCAGATTAGCCCCCTTTCTCTGATGGAATTCCCAAAAACCTTGAAGATACCTTCCTTTGTTGTGGCGAAAGGGTTTAAGGGAAAACTGAAAGAAGCAATTCTTGTTCCCAGCACGGCCCAAATCCCTTCTTCCTATATCTTGGTTTCAACCCAGATTACCCCCGTTGATATTGAGAAAAACATTGGATTCTACAAGATGTTTAAGGAAGGATTGATGGAAGCCCTTCAACAGGATGTTTACATGCAATTTTTCATGTCTTTGAAGGAAAAATATAACGTAAAGATCCACCAATCTATCATTGATAGCTTGGCTGAATAGAGGGATTAAGCAAAGATAGTGTCCGAGAACCTTTTTCTCTGGGGAAACGTGTCTTTAAGGATTTTCTTGCTATTTTGTCCTCTTTCCATGTAGAATGCTCATAGACAACGTTAAGCGCGGCAGAGAGATACTAGGATGACAGATATCACTGACAACACATCTAATGATACAAAAAGCCTCTATTGCTCCTTTTGTGGGAAGGATCAGCAAGAGGTTAAAAAACTAATTGCGGGACCTTCGGTCTTTATCTGCAACGAGTGCGTATCCCTATGCTCGGACATTGTCCGCGAAGAAACACGGGACAGCTTTATTTCCAACGAGGAAGAAATCCCGACCCCTTCTCTTATCTATAAAATTTTAGACGACTACGTCATCGGTCAAGAGCGGGCTAAGCGTGCGCTCGCTGTGGCAGTTCACAATCACTATAAGCGGCTTGTTCATGAGTCTGGGAAAGAAAAAGAAGTTGAGCTTCAGAAATCTAACATTCTCATCATTGGTCCCACGGGGTGCGGAAAGACTTTATTGGCCCAGACCCTAGCTCGTATTTTGGATGTTCCTTTCGCCATGGCCGATGCCACAACCCTCACGGAAGCAGGGTATGTGGGAGAAGACGTGGAAAATATTATTCTAAAACTTCTCCAGTCTGCTGATTATGATGTGGAGCGGGCTCAGCGGGGAATTGTCTATATCGACGAAGTTGATAAAATCAGCCGCAAGTCAGAAAACCCTTCTATTACCAGAGACGTTTCTGGGGAAGGTGTTCAGCAAGCTCTTTTGAAAATGATGGAAGGCACTGTAGCTTCTGTCCCTCCTCAAGGTGGAAGAAAGCATCCTCAACAAGAATTTTTGCAAGTTGACACCACCAATATTCTATTCATCTGCGGGGGAGCTTTTGCGGGACTTGAAAAAATTATTGCCGCTCGTGGAGAATCTTCTTCCATGGGATTTGGAGCTGAGCTCCGCAAAGCTAACGACACCAAGCCATCAGATCTATTAAAAGATGTGGAACCAGAAGATCTTCTGAAGTATGGGCTGATCCCAGAGTTCATTGGCCGTCTTCCCGTTCTTGCAACTTTGGAAGATCTGGACGAAGAAGCTCTTGTGCGCATTCTAACAGAACCTAAAAATGCTTTGGTAAAACAGTATCAGACCTTGTTTAACATGGAAGATGTGAAACTAGAATTCACAGAGGAAGCCTTGAAGGCCATTGCGAAGAAGGCCGTCCAAAGAAAAACCGGTGCTCGCGGCCTTAGATCCATCATGGAAAACCTATTGCTCGACTCCATGTTCGAAATTCCCGATAAGAAAATAAAAGATTCTCTTGTCATTACGAAAGAAGTGGTCAATGGCGCCGTCATTCGACCAAAACCTAGGGCTGTGGAATCTTCCGCAAAGTCCAGACCGGTAAAAAAAGAAGTTAGTGCTCGATAAGCTTTAGAGGTAACTTGCTGTAATGTCTATACAATCCAACACGTGTCCTTTGTTGCCTTTGAGGGATATTGTGGTATTACCCCATATGGTTGTCACTCTCTTCGTCGGCAGAGAAAAGTCTGTAACCGCTCTAAAGAATGCCATTGCAGCGGATGGAAAAATTGCTCTGGTTTATCAAAAAGATCCCTCGTTAGAATCTCCCTCCTCCCTTGACGATCTTTATACCGTGGGAACCTTGGGGGAAGTTATGCAACTGATTACTCTCCCAGAAGGATCCATAAAGGTTCTCGTGGAGGGTCGTCACCGCATTAATATTCATAGCGTTCAAGATGAGGGAGCAAGCCTAACGGCCACCGTATCGCCTCGAGGT
The DNA here is from genome assembly GCA_903912365.1 of uncultured Alphaproteobacteria bacterium. GTDB lineage: Bacteria > Pseudomonadota > Alphaproteobacteria > UBA7879 > UBA5542 > CAIWGV01. The sequence continues at coordinate 3,605 of CAIWGV010000017.1, read as the reverse complement.
ATAGACTCTGCCCCAGAAGAAACCATTGATGTTTTAAACCGCATCCTCCTTGAAGAATTTGAGGAATATGCAAAATATAATAAAAAAATTACTTCGGAAATTTTAGACGGCATCATCAACCTTAGTAATGATGAGGAAGTTTTTGACGCTATCAGCACCTATTTGGCCTTAAGCATGGATGAGCGTCAGCTTCTGCTAGAGGCAACCACTTTTAAAGATCGAGCGGAGCTCCTTCTATTTTATATCCGTCGAGAAGTAGAGGCCCTCAAAACTGAAGAAAAAATTCGGGACAAGCTAAAATCTCAACTCACAAAAAATCATCGGGATTATTATTTACAAGAACAATTAAAAGCCATCCAGAAAGAGCTTTATAATGAGGACGGAAAAGACGATCTTACTCAGCTCACGGAACGTGTCCGGCAGGCTCCTCTCAACAAAGAGGCTTCAGAAAAGGCAGAGAGCGAACTCAAGAAATTGCGCCAAATGAATCCCATGGCGGCAGAGGCAACTGTTATTAGAAATTATCTAGAGTGCCTCATAGATCTTCCTTGGAAAAAAGAAAAATGGAAAACTATCGATCTCAAGAAGGCTCAAGAAACCTTGGATCGGGACCACTATGGGTTGGAAAAAGTAAAAGAACGGATTATTGAATTTCTTGCGGTTCAGCAGCGTCTTAAAAATTCAAAGGGTCAAGTATTGTGCTTGGTGGGGCCTCCGGGTGTTGGCAAAACATCTCTGGCGCGATCTATCGCAGCTGTGACCGGGAGGCCTTTTGTTCGCATGGCCTTGGGAGGCGTTCGGGATGAAGCGGAAATTCGAGGACATCGCCGCACCTACATTGGCGCAATGCCGGGAAAAATTTTGCAGAGTATGAAGAAAGCGAAGGCCACGAACCCTCTTTTTCTTCTGGATGAGTTAGATAAGATGGGGACGGACTGGAGGGGAGACCCCTCCTCCGCTATGCTGGAAGTTTTAGATTCCGAACAAAACTCTGAGTTTAGCGACCATTATTTAGAGGTAGGCTATGACCTCTCTCGTGTTATGTTTATCGCCACGGCCAACTCGCTCGATCTCCCTCGGCCTCTGCTAGACCGTTTAGAAATCATTCGTATTGAAGGCTATACGGAAGAGGAAAAAGTCCAAATCTGTTTGCGTCACCTTGTGGAAAAACAAAAGAAAGAGCACGGTCTTTCTTCCAAGGAAGTTTCCGTTACGGAAGAAGCGGTCCGAAATATTATCCGTTTCTATACCCGAGAAGCAGGTGTGCGTAATGCGGAGCGTCAGATCGGAAAGCTTATGCGAAAAGCCGTAAGAGCGCTTTCTGAAGGCCAAACTAAAACTATTCTCATTGAAGCAAAGGATTTAGAACGTTACTTAGGCATCCGGAAACACCAATTCTCCAAAGCAGACGAAGTTCCCCAAATAGGAGTGACCACTGGGCTTGCTTGGACTGAAGTGGGAGGAGATCTTCTCTCCATTGAAACCGTTAAGGTTCCAGGAAAGGGAAAAATCAGCCTCACGGGAACACTGGGAGACGTTATGCAAGAATCCATCCAAATGGCCTTCAGCTATATTAAATCTCGCGCCAAAGAATTTGGAATTGATGAGGATATTCTCTCCAAAACAGACGTCCATCTTCATATGCCCGAAGGAGCCACTCCCAAAGATGGTCCTTCCGCAGGAATTGCCATTTGTACGTCCATTGTGTCTCTCTTGACAGGTCGCCCGGTGGATTCCACCGTCGCCATGACGGGCGAAATAACCCTCCGGGGAAAAGTACTTCCTATCGGGGGGTTAAAAGAAAAACTTCTTGCCGCTCAAAGAGGTGGCATAAAAACCGTTTTAATCCCTTATGAAAATGAGAAAGACTTGATAGAGATTTCTCCTCTCGTCAAAAAAGATTTGATCATTATTCCTGTAAAAATGATTGACGAGGTTTTGGAAAAAGCTTTGATGCCTCTTCTTGATAAGATGTCTTCCTCCGAAGAAACAGACTTAGTTCTTTCCTCTTTACCCCTTGGTTCAGGGCATCGGGATATCCTTATCCAATAAAAAAGGGCAGCGAATAACGGCTGCCCTTATAAAAAATTTAATTATTTACTTAAATCTTGTATCCCACAGACACCATGAAGACATGGTAAAGAGGGTTTATCTTGGGTTGAATCACAATCTGGCCAACCGAAACCTTCTTAGCCTTCAAAGTCCTATAAATCTCACAAGAATAATCGAACCGAATAGGCATTGATTCACACTCGTGCCAGATCAATCCAACAGTGGGCGCAACTCCCAAACCAGTAATCGTTCTAAGAGAACGGCCCCCGTTGTTGGCAACATTCATTTTGACATCAAATTCAGACATCAGAAGTCCCAAGCCTGCAATTCCACTCCACTTGGAAGATTCAAAACGCTTTCCAACTTTTGCAGATAATCCAGCCGTATATCTTCTCTTAACCCTGAGAGTGGTTTTTATTTGATTACCGTTAATTACAGCAGTAGTTTTTCCATTAGCTTCATTTTCGGGAGCTCTGAAGAAACCTTCCCCCATCAAAAATACAGACTCAAGATGCTTAACATGCCCTGCTTCTACTTGCGCTAGGACGCTGCCTTTAGAAAGGGACAACCCCTGAGTAAAACTATCTGTCCCTACCACATTAGCATGGGTATTCAGTTGTGCATAACTGGCCCCTAGACCTAAGCCCACATAAGTATAGTCTGAATGACTGTGCGCGTATCCCGCAAGAAAAGGAACCAAACTTAGTCCCAAGAAAACTTTTTTAAAACTCATTTTTATACCCCACAAATTTTTTAATTATAGCTTCAGCTTAACTCACTTCCTTTAATTCGTCAACTTCTCATTTCTTCTTTTTCTTCGCACTCTTTCCCCCTTTACTTGCCTTGGGCTTGGCCGAGGCACCGGACTTTGTAATGCTGCCAAGATTCAATTTTTTAAGAATTTCCTGAGCTTTTTGCTGAGACCATTCTTCCTTTATAAAGGGAAGTTTCTCTCGAAGATCATGGCTTTTTGCATAATAACAAGGATTGATAATGTGAAGTTTTGAGGCCTTCAAAAAAAGAACGATTCCCCAAATTAGAATGACCCATATGGGCCAGAAATAACCCCCTCCAGAAATCAGCCAAATAATTAAGCTGATGGTCACCACCAGAATATAGGAAGAAAGCTCCCCATAAAAATTCTTTAGACTAGACACATATTTTTGAACATCATGCTCATTGCGAAGAGAGTGAATCATCTCATATCCTCCTGTTTCTTTCATAATACCATAAGAATTTTTTCATTTAAATAGTCTTGGTAACACCTCACAGGGGCGACACATCTAAATTTTACGTGGGAGAAAGAAATCGTCACCCTGAGCGCCCTTTAGAGGGGCGTCAGGGTGACGATCTTGTTTTCATTTTAGATGCGTCGACCCTGCAACACCCCAACACTTCCCGACATAATTTTCCGTCGTATATGGACAGGTTGGGATAGTCAAATAAAAAAACACCGAACGAAGTGGGGTAAAAAGGGAATAAGAAGAAGCCGTCATATATTCGGTATCTGTGTACCTTAATGGTTTATGCATTCCGTAAGAATCCTGGCGTTG
>CAIWGV010000016.1 GCA_903912365.1 uncultured Alphaproteobacteria bacterium | reverse complement strand
TAATATCTTTCATGATCATCTCCTTGATGGTTATGGTTTTTAAGTAGATGGAGTAGAGCCCCATCTTTTGCTGGCTCTACTCTATCCCCACAAATTGCTTCCTGCAACCTGTCCATACCATCACCCAGAGGAGGCGCGACGAAAAGAAGAATGTCTCCTTTTCTAATATTCTGCCTGATGTTTAGCGACGCCCCTTAGAAACTCTTCCGCTTCCCGGAAAGTCTCTTCATGATAAAACCCCAGCTGATCCAAGGATTGTTTAATATGGGGAGAGATTTCTGCCTTTAAGAATAGAAATCCTTTGGCCTGGGGAATAAGAAGAGCATACGCATGCAGATGCAGTTTTTTGGGGAACCCTTCCCACAAAACCTCTTTCCCTCCATATTTTCCATCTCCCAAAATAGGTGTCCCCAGGGATTCCAGATGGACCCGCAATTGATGGGTTCTCCCCGTAAGAGGAGCAAGCGCCATAAGGGAGGCCTTTTTGCCAGCCTGCTGAATAACCTTGTAGAGGGTAATGGCCCTATCCCCTTCTTTAGAAATGCGCATTTTCTCTTTGCCCATCCCCCCTTCTTTCTTTAAAGGCTTATCAATTTTTCCTTCCAAGGGGTGGGGGACTTTGGTGGCAATCGCTAAATAAAGTTTGTAAATTTTATGCTGTTTAAATGCATCGCACAGTCGCCTGGCGGAACCTTCATTTTTCGCAATCAGGATAATACCGCTCGTATCTTTATCAAGCCGATGGACCAGATGGGGCGAGAACCCCCTATGAGCTCCCCATACTTGCAGAATTCCATCCAAATGTTTTTTGATGCTGGTTCCCCCTTGAACGGCAAAGCCTGCTGGCTTATTGAGGGCCACAAAATCCTTATCTTCGTGAATGATCCATGATTCCAGGTTCTTTAGATCTGCAAGGGACGCGTCCTGCTGTCTCTCGGCGGGGGGCGGCAAAACGGAAGCTTCCCTTAGAACACTTTCTGGCGGCAACCTCACCACCTGACCGGATTGAAGGCGTTCATTGCCCTTGACTCGTTTTCCATCCACCCGAATCTGGCCCTTCCGGCAAGATTTTGCCCAATATCCGTAGGGCACCTGAGGATATTGCTTCTGCAGCCAATGATCCAGGCGGCCACCTTCATCTGCCGAACTAACAGGAATTAAGTTACTCATGGGCTTTTCTGCAGATGTCATGATAAATAGGGCAAGCTTTTCTCCCCCATCCTTTGGACGGATTTAAAGAGAGGGTTTCCAAAAAATTCTTGAATAGGCACCCATGTTAGACTCAAAGATTCCCGCTCCTGCTGAACTAAGTTTCCATTTTTGGGTGCCTGAAGTAAGAAGCGGATATCATAATGGCGGTGGGTGGGTTCCTCCCCCTGCGCTGGGATCTCGTGAACATCCACATCAAAGATATCTGGGGAAAGCACTGTAAAATCCTCTATGCCGGATTCTTCCCGTGCCTCTCGAAGGGCCGCCTCTAGAATATCCTCATTGTCATCCACGTGACCCCCCAGTTGCAGCCACTTATCCAATTTTCGGTGATGGTGAAGCAGAAAAGAATCCCGAGCTTCATTCAAAATCCAAGCGGATCCCGTTATGTGACCCACATGGTTGCGTCGCGACATAAATTCTGAGTTTTGCTCGACGAATGCCCTTATTTTTTCGGCTTCATTTTTTTCAAAAATATTCCAATTAAATTGAGCATGGTAGACAGAAAGTCTATCGAGAAATTTCTTTTGGGAAGGTAAGAATGCCATCCTTTCAAAATGACAGCTTCTGCATTATTATTCAAGAGTTCCGTCAAAAGAATGGCAGAGACCGGGAAGAATGTTCCTTGATCTCTGCTCTAGCAACCAAAAATATAATTCTTTATCTTATTTCTTGAACAATTTTGTGCTTGTAGCAGCAATAAAGACAGCGCTCAAACCAACCAAACCGTAAACTACTTTTGTAAGGGTCGTTCCATCACCAAATATTGTGGTAACGAGATTAAAGTCAGCAAGGCCGACGAGTCCCCAGTTTAGACCACCCACAACCACAAGAATCAGGGCAACCATATCAAAAATTTTAGTTTTACTCATTTTAGTTTTCCTCCGTTGTTATAAAATGCCAAGTTTTTACTGGCTATTAGAGTAATCCTAGCATGATGTAATTTATTTTGTCTACATTTTTGATTCACCTTTATACCGCCATGCGGGACTCACATGCCTCCCCTGCTTTTATTTACATAGAAAAAAGGGCTTAGATCCCTTAGATATGGACCTCATAATTATTTTGGAGAGTAAACAAAAATGTCAAAAAAGTTACTTACGTCTGTTGTTATTTTAGGATGCCTTGAGTCTCAGGCTCGGCTGCCCCAAGATATGGAAGGAACAATTTCTCCGTCTAATTTCCAGCAGCCGATTTTCAAAGCTCCTCCCTCTGGGGACTTTGAGTTTCTTCGTGTTTCAGAGGAGGTAAAGGCTGCGCCCACCTCCGTTAATATAAAGGGGTGGGATTCTGCCGATATCCGTCGATACATGGGATTTGCAGACCTGGCCTACATTAAAACTGATAAACCAGAAGACAAGCTGTCCGCTTTAGAGTCCTTATTAAAGACTGGAGCTCACCTTCATTTCTTTGGGAATGGCGCAAATAATTCTGGGTTCATTGCGGAACTTCCCAATGGAGAAATTATTATTTCCTTTAAGGGCACGTCCACTCTCGGGGATGTGGCAACAGACTTGGATGCTCGCATTGTTTATGACAGTGACCTGGGAATGCGGGGCCATAGCGGATTCATCTCGGGATATAAAACCCTAAAACCTCAGGTTATTGGAATTTTGGATGCTATCGCAAAGAAGAAAAATACCTCTCTCCCAAGTTTGACAAATCTCACTTTCATAGGTCACAGTCTGGGGGGCGCCTTAGCCGGCATCGCCGCTTTGGATTTCTCTTCTCAGTTTGGGAACAACGAGAAGTCTCCTCACCAATTGATAACCTTTGGAGCTCCTCGCGCTTTGGATTCCACGACCTTGGAGAACAGAAATGCTGCTGGCCTCAAGGCTTTGAGAGTCGCTCAACGCTCTGATCCCGTCCCCATGTCTCTTCCCGAAACAGTCACAGGCCTTCAAGGCATTGGACCTCGTCTGGATGTAGAGCTTTTGTCTGCAAATAATTTTCCTCATGTGCTCGGGGGCTATAGAGAAAGCATGAACCAGCTTGAGCAGGAAACCATTCACGGGGCTTCCCGCGCCGTAGCAGAGCCTGAACCAAAGTTTTATACAAAGGCCCGACGGAGTTTCAATCGATTGGAGCATGCTGCCCATGTGGGTTTTGTAAAAATTAAGAAAGCCGTCTATTCTGCTGCTCAATCTTGCGCTTCTGTCGTGAAGGGTGCCTGGGGCAGTCTAACAAGTTTCTTTCGGTAGGCCTAAATCATCCGACTCTCGAATGCCCCTTCTAGATCGGAGGCCAGCCATTTGGGAAGCATCTCTTTCAAAGGCTTCGGCCGAAAATCTAGGGAAGATAGCTCAGTCACGGGAACCCACATCAGCTTGATGTGCGGTTCCAGCTGGGGGATCTCTTTATGAAGGGCAAGCCCCTTCGCCTCCACCTCAAAATAAAAATTATATTCATGAGAATGGCACTTTCCGCGGTTTGGATCAAAGCTATGCTCAAGGCATCCTAGAAATCTTTTAATCCTTCCCTCAATTCCTCCCTCTTCCTTAAGCTCCCGAAGTACGGCAGCCCCTGCGCTTTCTCCAACCTCCACGTGGCCTCCCGGCAAAAAATAGTAATTTGGGGTCATGTCTTGAGTGTGGCACACTAGAATGTGATCCTCTTGTGTAATGACAGCCCGAGCTAATACGTGAATGTTGTTTTTGGAAGACATATTCCCCCTCCGATTAAAGTTATGAAGACTGCATCCTATCAGAACTATTCTCGGAAGCGAAGGGGGACCTTATCTGTTGAAACCCCTCGAGAAGGATCGATCTATTTCCCCCACAAAACAAAAAGCTAATGCAAAAAGAAACAGTCCATTTAAAATTTTTTTCATCCTGTTCCATTTTAGATCAGGATAGATCTAAAAAAAAATAATTAATAAACCTGCTATTGCTTGGGATTGGTATAAGGTATTATACTGGGCAAGTAGGTTTTCTGGAGGCATATAATGAATTTGAAATTTTTTCCCCTTTTAATGGCAATTTCTTTTGGGGTTTTAGCTGCCATAGGCCCAGAGGCGGATGAAGAAGAGCAGGTGAGGCAGGCCCTGGCTGCCTCCATGGAAACAGCTAGAAATGAAGAGTTGGCCCGTGAAGATGGAGCGTTGGCCCGAGCGATGCAAGAGTCTTTGTGGATGGCTGAACCTCAAGCAGAGGCCCGGAGAACCCCCAGCCCAAAACTAAGGGAGACAGAACACGATGCCTTCTTGGTCATTGGTGTCTCTGAAAATGAGCGCGAACGAACAAGGCCCCATTTCCCTGACAAACCATATCATCCTCTTATACAGGCTCTTAGAGATCATCTTCTCCCCCCAAACACGTATTTTCTAGACAAGCAAACCTTACCTGAAAGTAAGTCATCCCACTTCATTCATGGAGACTTCTCAGAACACAGTTTTGCTGGGCTTGCCAAAAGATTTCCCGATAGGTTTACAAATATTTATTTTGATTATTCTACAACAAAATTTATACCTCCTCAGAATGAAGAACTGGTTTTCACTACCCTTTTTAGGATGCTAAAAAGAGGAGGAAGGCTTTATTTCCCCAAGCCCGCCCCCTCCCTGATTGGCGTTATGTTACCAATGCCTGAAAATGTACGGGTTTGGAAAACTGATCCAGAAAGTGAAGCATGGAAAAAAAGAAACAGAGAAGCCGTCATGACAGCCTACTTTGCGGAACTTGAAAAAAACTTAAAGAAGTCTGGCTTTTCTATAAAGTTCGTGAATAATAATACGATCCATGGAGACCCCATATTTGATTATATTCGTATCAACACCATAGATTATGAAGCCTTTCGAGGTGATATACCTATGGAAACCTTTAAAAACTTTCCAGTTCTAATTGCAGAAAAAAGATGAGCCTATTTTTTATGGCCTAAAAATTAGCAGCAGTTCTTTTTTCCATATCTGTTGACTTCTTTCTCGGATTTCTTTATAAGAGACTCTACAGTTTTTTGGAGACCTAAAAGTGAAAAGAACATATCAACCGAGCAAACTTGTCCGCAAGCGCCGTCATGGTTTCAGAGCCCGTATGGCCACCGTTGGGGGACGTCGTGTCCTCAGCAATCGTCGTTCACAGGGCCGGGCCAAGTTATCCGCTTAGTTTTTCTAACTAGGGCGCCTTGAGTTATGACAGTTGTATGCATAAAAAAACGCAAGGACTTTGTACGGGCCACGCACTACGGCACTAAGATCATCGCGAAATCTCTGATTCTCCAGGCCGTCGAGCCTTTTCCTCCTCTCTCCACCCCTATTCCTAGGATTGGTATTACGGTAACCAAAAAGATCGGGAATGCCGTTCAGCGCAACCGATCCCGCCGCAGAATCCGAGCCGCTCTCCACAATTACCTCAAAATGAATTCTGTTCTCCCCCTGGACTATGTGACCGTAGCGCGGCCCGGCACTTTAACGGACCCCTTTGTTGAGCTGGAAAAAACAATTGCCTGGGTCTTTAAAAAACATCGAAAGATTCTAGCTGAAGTTCTATGAAAAACCATTTCTCCCGCCTTCCCACCAAAATTCTTCAGGGATTTGTGCTGGGGTATAAATATTTAATTTCTCCCCTCCTCCCCCAAAGATGCCGCTATACGCCCAGCTGTTCTTTGTATATGATGGAGTCCCTTGAAAGGCATGGGGCTTGTCAAGGCGGAATTTTGGGAATGAAACGTTTTTTTCGGTGTCATCCGTGGAGTCTAACTCCCCCTCATGACCCGGTACCCCTGTTAAATAAGCGAAAGGACTAAAATGAGTACGGAAAATAAAAATCTTCTTTTGGCGACGATTGCCTGTGTTTTGATCTTTGTGGGCTTCCACTTTTTCTATGACAAACCTCGATTGGAGCAGCTCCAACAGCAGCAGGAAGCAACCTCTCAACCAACGGAATCCACAATCCCCGAGGTATCCGCAGCCCCTGTGACGGTGGCTGTTCCCCTCACCAATGAGCAGGCTCTGAAAGCAGCCCCGCGCATTGGCATCAAGACACCTTTGCTCAGGGGGTCTCTATCCCTAAAGGGTGCCCGCATTGATGACCTTATCCTCACCAAATACCATGAAACTACAAATTCTGACAGCCCTGACGTAATGCTTCTATCTCCATCCGGCACGGAACATCCTTATTATTTGGAATCGGGCTGGGTCCTGAATGCGTCTGGCATTCAATTCCCTGACTCTCAAACGGTTTGGACGCCTTCTCAAGCTCTGTTAACGCCAGAGACCCCGGTTACACTCTCCTGGACCAACGGTCAGGGCGTGACCTTTGAGAAGATCGTTTCCGTGGACGATAAATATATGTTCACTGTTAAGGAGCGGATTATTAACAATTCAGCAACCTCTTTTGTGGCTAGCCCCTATGGATTGATTTCTCGCAAGAATCCAGAGATTTCCTCTACCTCTTACGCATTGCATGAAGGCGCAGTAGGGTATCTTGATAACAAGCTCCAGGAAATCAAGTATAAGACCCTGGATGATGACAAAAAAGAAACCTACACCAATACCAAGGGATGGTTGGGCATCACGGACAAATACTGGCTTACAGCCTTGATCCCAGATCAGGCCCAGAACGTCACTGCCGCTTTTAGAGCCGTAGATGCCCAAGGCGAGCCTCGCTATCAGGCAGATTTCTTATCCACCAGCCTCATTGTGCCAGCAAAAAGCAGTGCTGAAAGTTCTTTCCGCTTTTTCGCAGGCGCCAAAGCGGTTGAGCTTTTAGACGCTTATGAAAAAGATCTGAGCATTCCGCACTTTGACTTGGCCGTGGATTTTGGATGGTTCTACTTCATCACCAAACCTCTGTTCTTTGTCTTGGAATGGCTCCATGATTTCCTCGGAAACTTTGGGCTGGCCATTATTGCCTTGACCATTATGATCCGAACCCTTTTGTTTCCTCTGGCCAACAAATCCTTTAAGTCCATGGCTAAAATGCGGAGCCTTCAGCCAGAGCTGACCCGCATGAAGGAGCAATGTGGTGATGATAAGGTTAAATTTAACCAAGAAATGATGGCTTTCTATAAAAAGAACAAAGTGAATCCTGTCTCCGGCTGTCTCCCTATGGTGCTTCAGATCCCGGTTCTCTTTGCCATCTACAAAGTTCTCCTCATCAGCATTGAGATGCGTCATGCCCCCTTCTATGGATGGATCCATGATCTTTCAGCGCCGGATCCAACCACGCTCTTTAACTTGTTTGGGTTGATTCCTTGGACACCTCCTTCTTTCTTGATGATTGGGGCTCTGCCTATTTTGATGGGGGGAACCATGTTCCTTCAGCAAAAGATGAGTCCCCAGTCCTTGGATCCCATCCAGGCCAAGATGTTCCTCATCATGCCCATTCTGTTCACCTACATGTTGGGTCAATTCCCTGCCGGTGTGGTGCTCTACTGGACCTGCACAAACTTACTGGCCATCCTACAGCAATGGGGAATGACCAAACTCTCCGATAGGCAGATAGCCAAATGATCGTTTCTCCCCCCCTTAATCCTCGGGAAGACAGCGCCTGGATTAAGACGGGGGAGTGGCTCTTTGCCCAGCGGTGCGACTTTGTAGCTGCCAGCAGTCGCCTGGACAACTTGCCTCTGGAATCTCTCGGTGAAGTGGCTTTTGCAGGGCGCTCCAATGTGGGAAAGTCCTCTCTTATCAATGCCCTCACCAATCAGCTCAAGCTGGCCCGTACTTCCAACACCCCAGGCCGCACCCAGGAGATCAATTTCTTCAACTTGTCTAACCACGGTCTATTGGTAGATTTACCAGGCTATGGGTATGCTGCTGCCTCTAAGGAGAAGATCCTCAACTGGAACCATCTGATCCAGGCCTATTTAAGGGGCCGCACAACGCTGCGCCGGGTGTATGTGCTGGTAGACAGCCGTCACGGATTAAAACCTACGGATGAGGAGATTTTTGACCTCTTGGACAAATCCGCCGTATCCTATCAAGTGGTCCTGACCAAAGCGGATAAACTGAAGCCCGCAGAGGTAGCTCTTATCAAAGAGCAAACCCTGGAGAAGCTTAAAAACCATGTGGCGGCCCACCCAGAGATTATTGTCACCTCATCGGAGGTCAAACTGGGCATCCCAGAGCTGCGCGCTGAAATTTCGGGGCTATTTTTGAAAGAACCTCGGAGATAGGTCTCATGAAACGAAAGCTCTTACTTTTCGTTATGATACTCGTTGCAAAAGGAATAGGAGCCCAGACAATGACTACTCACACCATGAATGACATTAAGTCCCACGTGGAGAAAGCTCTGGAAATCACAAGCCCTGAGGATATTTTGGTAGCCTTTGATATTGACATGACCCTCATTCAATCTACTCATCCCGCAACTTCCTATCCCACACTCCAAAAACATGGGGCTCTTTATAAGAAAATTTTTGGAAGCCTGCCATCAGAAGTCAAAGATTTAACTTTAAACCTCCCCGCTCAGTTTCCTTCAAAGCTTGTGGAACAAGAAACGCCTCAGATTATTCAGGATCTTCAAGCTAAAGGTGTGAAAGTCATGGCTCTCACAGCTGCCCTTACTGGCTATCTCCGCGAAGTTTTTGGGGAAGCCCGCATCGAAGAACTCCGTCACAGCGCCCTCCATGGCCTTGGAATCAACTTTGAGAATACCTTTGATTTTAAAGAAGTTACGTTTAAAACCATCCCTCCTTATCGAAACAACCATCCCACTTTCTTTAAGGGCCTTTTGTTTTCCAATGGGGAACAGGGAGCCCATAACAAGGGTACAGTTCTGGTCACTTTTCTGAAGCATGCAAACTTTACACCAAAGATTGTAATTTTTGTGGATGACCGAAAAAAGAATCTTGAACAGGTGGAATTGGCTTTAAAGGAACACTATCCAGATACAAAATTTCTCGGAATTGAGTATTTAGGAGCTTTTAAATCTCCCACAGAAGAAATTTCTGAATCTGATTTCCATGCTTTCTGGCATGGACTCGTGGAACGAGCAAAGTCTCTCCAGTAACAAAGTGAAACAAATGTTTATTTCCCATCTATACCCTTCCGGGGTACTCTAATATAGATATAGATTTGTGGAAAGTAAGTAATGTTCCAAAAAACCATCGCGAAAACAGTACGGTGCAGTGGCGTCGGTGTTCATACAGGGAAAGAGATCTCTTTAGCTCTTCATGCAGCCCCCGATAACTTTGGCATCTGGTTCAAACGAAGTGACTTATCCGCCGACAAGGCCTTGATTCCAGCCTCTTGGAGTCATGTGACAGATACAAATTTTTGCTCCACCCTCAGTTCTGAAGAAGGGCACACCGTTGCCACCGTTGAACATCTTATGGCCGCTCTTTCGGCTCAGAAAATAGATAATCTTCTCGTGGAAGTCAATGGACCCGAACTCCCCATTATGGATGGAAGCTCTGCCCCCTTTGTGGACTTAATTGAAAAAGCAGGAACCATTTCTTCTCTGACTCCCCGCAAATTTTTAAAAATTCTTAAGAAAGTAACCGTTTATCAGGGAGATGCTTGGGCCAGCTTAGAGCCCGCCCATGGATTTTCCCTGACTTATGATTTCAGACTTCGATGCAAAAAAGACTCCCTTGAGACTTTTAAGACAAAGGATGTCCATGCAGCTTTTAAAGAAGCCCTCTCCTCCGCCCGCACTTTTGGGTTCATGGAGGATGCGGAACATTTACGCGCCAAAGGGTTGGCCCAGGGGGCCTCTCTTGAAAACACCGTAGTGTTTGAAGATGGAGAAGTTCTAAACAAAGACGGCCTACGGTTTGAAGATGAATGCGCGCGTCATAAGGCGTTGGATGCCATCGGGGATCTATATCTGGCCGGCGCCCCACTCATGGGCCACTTCCATGGGCACCTCTCCGGACATAAAGTAAACAATACCCTCCTCCGCGCCCTCTTCGCCGATCCAACAGCCTGGACTTTGGCGACAGAAAAAGATTTACAAACGATTCCTGTTGCCCAAAAGCGCCGCTCAGCGGTTTAAGACTTTAACGTCTTCTTTTTTTGTTATACAATACCCTTCATTATGGCTTTAAAAATTTGCAACGGGCTCTCAGAAATCGCCTCAAAATATGAGTATTTCCTCATCGATCTTTGGGGTGTGATCCATGACGGGTATACGGCTTTCCCAGGCGTCGTAGAGTGCCTTGAAGAGCTTCGTTCCCACAAGAAAAAAATCCTCTTTATTACCAATTCTCCCAGACCGGGCAATGTGCTCGAATCTATGCTAGACACCATGGGTGTTTACAAAGACTTATATGATTTTATCTACAGTTCGGGAGATGCGGTCATCGACGGCCTCAACACAAAAGATAACCCCCTCAAAGGCCAACCCTACTATTTCCTAGGGGACGATCCCCTCCATGCTCCGTTGATGGCAGGGCTTCCCGCAGAGCGCACCTTTGATCTGGAAAAGGCCCATTATGTGCTGCTGAGTTCCCTCACCCCCACCAGTTCTTTTGTCCTGGAAGAGGCCCTGAAAATGGATCTCCCTCTCCTCTGTGCAAATCCTGACATGGTGGTTCTGCACAAAAAAATACCTCTGCCCTGCCCCGGCTCCATAGCCCTGCAGTATGAAGAACAAGGCGGCACGGTTTTCTATTATGGAAAGCCTTATCCTCCCATCTATGAAGCAGCCTTAGAAAAATTGGGAAATCCCTCTCTCGACAAAGTCTTGGCCATTGGGGATGGATTGGGAACAGATATTCAAGGCGCAAATACAATGGGGATAGATTCTGTGTTGATCCAAGGTGGCATTCATCACTCTTTGTCTTTGGAAGCCCTCGAAAGAAAGTGCCGGGAAGAAAATCGGCATCCTACCTATGTGATGTCTCAATTTATTTGGGGTTAATACTTAACGCCGGCTCGAGATTAGAAAATTAAAAAACCGTCACCTTGAGGAAGACAAGAAATTTATTCTAAAATTCTATTCCCTTCCCCCAGGCCCCCTCAAAAAAGTTTTCCTCTAAAGGCTTTCGAGTCCGGGGTGCATTTTTATCGGGAGCATCTTTTGCCTCATACCCCAGAGCAATCACGGCCATAGGGGTACAGTCCTGGGGTAGTGCAAACTCTTTGGTGATTTTCGAGGGGTCAAATCCTCCCATTTCATGGGTCATAAGGCCCAAATCCGCCGCCTGCAAGCACAGGCTGACCGCCGCAGCTCCCGTATCATAAGGGGCCCAATCATTGTGCTTTTGGGTTTTTGAGAAGGTAGAGCACGCCACCACAATAATCAAGATAGGGGCATTCTGGGCCCATTTTTGATTGGGGGGCGCCAGAGTATTAAACACTTTCTCATACCCCTCTTTAGTTTTCTCGCAAACAATAAACCGCCAAGGCTCTTCCCCATAACAGGAGGGTGCCCATCGAGCGGCCTCTAGAATTTTTTTAAGATCCTCCCGAGAAACTTTTTTCCCAGGATCATAACTTCTGCCACTATGGCGTTTTAAAAAGATGGGGTTCATAGTTTTATACTCTCCTCCGGCTGCCCAAACGCTTTCGATTATCCCAAACAAAAATACCCAAAAAATTAAATATTTAAACATATTAACTTTTTATTAAAATCCTCAATGCTATAAGCCACTCCCCCAGTGATATCATTTTTAGGAGTTACTGGTTATGAAAACTTTCTGCGCTGGTCTTCCTAAAAATCTTCCGCTGCATTATGTAAACGGGAACACCGGCCAAGGGAAACAGGGCGGCCCACAGGAAATTTTCTAGGCTTATTTGGCTCAGAATCCATCCTATAAACCCCACAGCCCCAAGGCCATAAATCCACCCGAAGCGGCTTCCATTCCCCTGCAACAGAAGCTTGAGGTGCCCTAGGCTACAGATACCATAGACAAACAGGAAGCAGGTCACGGACGTATCAATAATGGCACTAATCTGCTCTGCGAAAGAGTCCGAGGAAGAAGAGATGAGCAAAACACAAATTCCCACAGAACTAATTAACAAAGCCCAGATGGGGGCACCCCGCCCGTTCTGTCGGCTAAGAACCGTGGGGAAAAACCCTTCTTGACCCAACCCCAAAGCCACTTGGGCACTGGATAGGGTCCACGCATTCAAGGTACCCAAACAAACAACAGAAGCAATAATACAAAAGGGCATATTCCATCCCTGCCCAAACATGAATGTTGCCACATCCACATAGGGAGCCTTTGACTGCACCAGTGTTTCTTGGGGCAAGACCCCAATGATACCAAGGCTGTTCAAACAATAGAGGACTGCTACGGAAACAGTCCCAATCACAATGGCCTTGGGAATTGTTTTAGAGGGATTCTCAACGGCCCCTGCCGCAACCGTTGCACACTCCAGCCCCACAAACCCCCACAATGTGAGCAACGTCACTTTGGAAATAAGGGAAACACTTCCCATTTCCTTAACCGCCGATGTTATTTGGAAATTGTCCGCTTGAAAGAAAAATAAAGCCGCAATGGGGACCAGAATCAAGGGAATAAATTTTAGAATGGTTAAGTAGAACTCTGCTCGACAGGCGGTTTTGACGCCTAGAAAATTTAGGGCCGTTACCACCGCCACCAAGAAAAGCTCTAGGGCCAGATCCATGCCTTTGGATGTATTGCCAATCAAAGGGCTTAAATACCCAGCGCAGGCAATCACCACAATTGTGGAACTCACCCAGGAAATCATCCAGTAGGTCCAACCTGTAAAAAATGCTGCCGTTTTGCCAAAGATATGGTCCACATAGGTATGGGGTCCTCCCGTCTCTGGGAATCGACTACAAAGTTCCGCAAAAACCAAGGCCAAGGCAATGGCCCCACATCCAGAGATAATCCAGCCCAACAAACCATAAAACCCAAAAGGGGCAAGATTGATGGGCAGAATAAAGATGGCAGAGCCAATCTGGCTTCCCGTAACGAGAGCAAAAACGGGCCAAAATCCTAATTTTTTTGAGAGGTCATTCATTTTATTTTATGGGATCTTTCTTCATTAAGTGGAGAAGGATGAGTAACCCTGGGATAGATCCCAAGCTACAAGCAACAAAAAATAGGGGCCATCCCAAACTCTCTGCCAAGAATCCCGACCCCATTTGAACAAATACACGCCCATTGGACATGAGCGCCGAAAACAAAGCATACTGTGTTGCTGAGAACTGAGCATTACAGAGCCTAGACAAGTAAGCCACAAAGGCACTGCTCATGATCCCTCCTGAAAGCTCTTGAGAGATGACCGTTGTGTATAAGAGAGAAGTAGACTGCCCCTGCTCTGCTAAAAGCAGGAAGAACCCATTGGAAGCCACGTGGATGATAAGCCCCCAAAGCAGGGTCTTCATAATACCAATACGGTAGCCAATCATGCCCCCTAAAAGGCCTCCGGTCACCGCCATCCAAATACCAACCGTCTTGCTGGCCATCCCCACCTCTGCCCCCGTAAACCCAAGCTCCTGATAAAACACCGTAGACATTTTTCCAATGAGACAGTCTGTAGCCCGATACAAAATAATAAAGGCAAAGATCCAGTACCACCCTGGGCGTTTGATAAAGTCCAAAAATGGCATCAGGAATCCGGTTTTAAAAGCCTCCTCAAGATCTTTCGCTTTTGTAACTACTTTCTTCGAAGTTTCGGGCTCTCTACAAAAAAGGGTTGTCAAAATTCCCACCCCCATGCAAGCGGCCATAAAAGTATAAACAGTCTGCCAGCTGTAGTGGTCAAACAATCCCAAAGCCACACCTCCCGCCACAATCATTCCCATGCGGTATCCAAACACCTCCACACCACCGCCCGCCGTATATTCGGCCACAGGTAAAGATTCAATGCGGTAAGCATCTATCAAAATGTCTTGGGTCGCAGAGAAAAAAGCCACACAGATAGCGCATATGGCTGTCGCCTTGAGGCTAGCTTCTGGTGCATTGCATCCTAGGGCAAAAATAGCTACTGCCAGACAAATCTGGGTAACCAATAACCACCCCCGACGACGTCCCAGAAGTTTCCCCAAAAAAGGAACCTTCGTTCGGTCCAAAAAAGGAGCCCATAAAAATTTCCAGGCATAAGGAAATCCTGTCAAAGCAAAAAGCCCGATGGTGGATTTATCGACTCCTATCTTTGAGCACCAAAAGGCGAGCGTTGATCCAATAAGCAATAAGGGCAATCCACTGGAAAACCCAAAAAGCAAAATGATAATAAGGCGGCGATCAAAATAAATACGAAAGGTGTTTAAAAATGAAACGATCACTCTATATCCTCAAAAATTGTGTAGGTTTTTTCATCATATATGGGTTTATAGCGTCCCGCAAATGTATTAGAAAATTCTGACAAATCCCTTCTATGCACCACCATAAATCCATGGGGTTTTATGTGTTCTTTTGTCACAAAAATGGGGGAATCAGGACGGCTCTTTTGTCCATATAAAAGATCTTGGCTTTCGCTGCTCACAAGGGGAACATTATGACCCAGATAGAACGGCAAAGAAGAGAGCTCCTCGAATCTTTTGTAAAGATAAACGGGCCTTGTGTCATCTGTTAAAAAAGCAGAGCCCTTTTCCATGGAAAAAGAACTGCCCTTCTCATGCACATACCAAATACCCCCCACAGTCAGGGCTATGGATAGGCCCGTTGCCACGGCCAAAATTCTCCCTCTGTAAGGGTAGTTTTCCAGAAAAGAAGCGATCCCTAGGGCAAGAGGAGGCAGACCCGTCATCATATAATAATTTGCCTTCGCCTGAGATAGAGAGAAGAAAAAGAGAAAAACCAAAAACCACACCAACAAAAAAGCCTGGAGCGGGTTCTCTTTTTTGTAATAAGCCTTTCGCAGAAAAAAAGGAAGAAGCAATGTCCAAGGGATCATGTATCCCGCCAACCGAGGAAGATAATAATAAATAGGTCCCCCATAATAGTCGTGGGGCTCCCGTTTGGAGAGAAACCTCAAGACATGCTCATTGATGAAATAAAACCACGCAAAATCAGCCTCTTGAAGAGAGGCCATCACATGCCAGGGTGTAAAGATGACCAAGAAAAGAGCAATCCCTAGGGGATCCAAAATCTTGCCAATAAACTTTAAGTTACGTTGGACTCCTAAAAATATAAGAACCACAAGTCCTAGGAGGATAAGGGCCACCAGTCCCTTGGCAAGGGCGGCCAGCGCAGAGCACACAAAGAAAATTCGAACGAACCCTTTTTGGCCCTCTTTATAAAATTTATAAAAGCTCAAGAGGGCCCAGGTCAAAAAGGCTGTTAGGACCCCATCAAAAAAGACCATTCGAGAAAAAATAACAAATCCAAGGAAGCTTGAAAGAATTATGGCACTCAGGAATCCCCAGAGAGGCCTTTTTAACGCCTGTCCAAACCAAAGCAAGCTCAAACACACCAACATCCCAAATGTAGCGGGTACAAAACGGGCCGCAAACACTGATTTTCCAAAGATTTTAAAGCTCAGGGCGACCAGCCAATATAAAAGGGGAGGTTTTTCAATATAGGGAACGCCATTAAGATAGGGGATGACATGATGCCCATCTGCCAGGGTTTCCCAAGCAATCTCCGCGTAGAGTCCCTCATTGTTATTTAAAAGGCCATAGAAGCCAAGACCCAAATAAAAACTGATACTTAAAAGAATCGCTAGCAGCACATAAAGTGACGGCCTGAGGGTCATTTCTCGATAAAGTCTTTAAGAATTTTGTAAGACACATTAATGCGTTTTAAGGTTTCTTCCGCGTCTTTTCTGCCCTGATTAAGATCCGGATGATACCTTTTGACCTGAATTTTGTAGGCCTTTTTGAGGGCCTGTAAAGAGATGGGAAACCTAACCTCGAGAACTTTCAAAGAATCTTTTATGGATTCTGGAATACTCGGCACGGCAGATTCCCGGTCTTCAGAAAAAAAGTTTTGAAAGGCAAAAGAGGCTTTGCTGTATAAGTCCCCTCCTCTAGAGAGTCCCACCGGACGGGTGGAAAGGCCCCATACCCTATCCAGAGCCAGTTCCCTTTCTATTTCCGCCGTTCCCATTCCCTTAAAGTAATCAAGAGTCTTGTTATGTTGGACAACGTGATCAAAACACATCCATTGAATAGAGGTGGAGACCTTAGGATCGGAGAGAGCCTTGTGCAGACCCTCCCCTGAACATCCTTTTACGCAGCAAGGCTGGAAAGCCGCCTTAGAGGCAGGAGCTCTATAATACCTAAATGGACTAGATTCTTTTGAGCTCCGCATTCCCTAACTTCTTAATACTGGCCTGCCTTAGGAGGACGCTCCCACTTTTTCAGCACTTTCTGGCGATTTTGGACGGCTTGCCACAATCTCATCGATCAAGCCAAACTCCTTCGCCTCTTCCGCACTGAGAAACCGGTCACGCTCCAAAGCATCCGCAATAACTTTAAAAGGCTGCCCTGTGCACTTGACATAAATATCATACAGTCTCTTTCTAAGGGATAGAATTTCCTTCGCATGAATCTCGATGTCTGTTGCTTGGCCCCGTGCCCCACCTAAAGGTTGATGAATCATGACCCGTGCATTTGGCAAACAAAAACGTTTTCCTTTAGCCCCTGCCGTTAAGAGAAGAGAGCCCATGGAAGCCGCCTGTCCAATACAAACCGTTGATACGTCCGCCTTGATATAGTTCATGGTATCAAGGATGGCGAGTCCCGCCGTTACAACGCCACCAGGAGAGTTAATGTAAAAAGAAATATCCTTCTTAGGATTTTCAGCTTCCAAAAACAAAAGCTGCGCACAAATCAAGCTCGCCGTATAATCGTTCACTTCCCCCACTAGGAAAATAATACGTTCCTTCAAAAGCCTAGAGTAAATATCGTAAGACCGCTCGCCTCGGGCTGTTTGCTCAACAACGTACGGAACTAGCGTATTCATATAGGTATTCAAGACATCTGACATAAGTCCTCCTCTTTTTCTACTTTATAGGTTCTTTGGCTAGATTCCAAAACTGCTATGCGATCCTTCTGGATTTTAGCAAGTTCCTCTTCACTAACCTCTTTCTCTACAAGTTTAACATTTTTTAGGATAAAGTCGATGACCTTGGCTTCGAGGATATTGGCCCTGAGATGCTCAACGGCCTGTGCATGATCCTTATAGTGCTTGAAAACTTGAGCTTCTTGACCCGGATTCTCTTGCGCCTCCTGGAGAATTGCCGCATGGATTTCTTTATCCAACACAGAAACTTTATGCTCTTTTGCCAACTCGGCCAACACGAGCCCCAAGAGAACCCGACGCCCTGCGATTGAGAAGTATTCCTTCTCCCAAGCCCCAAGGTTCTTTTCTCTGTATTCTTTACGCTTTTCTGGAGCTACTTCCATTTCCAATTGATGGCATATGTTCCGGAATTCTAGATTCACCATGCTCCGGGGAAGTGTAAAATCATATAGTTCAGCAAGTTTATCTAGGACATCCTGCTTCGCTTGATCTTTGATCATTTTCTCATGGGCTTCCAAAAGGTAGGTTTCGTTGGCTTTTGTCATTTCTGCCACATTCTCGTAGCCATGCTTTTTAGCCAATTCGTCGTTGATCTCCGCCGGAATCATCTCTCGAATTTCTTTCACCCGAACCTCAAACTCCGCGGGCTTTCCAGACAAACTCTTCTCCTGATATCCTTCTGGAAAGCTAACCTTGATGCGCGTTTCGTCGCCCGCAGAAAAGCCGATGAGTCCTTCTTCAAATCCTGGGATAAACTGACCACCCCCCAGCTCCAGCTCAAAGTCCTGAGCTTCTCCCCCTTTTAGAGGCTTACCCTCTACGAATCCTTTAAAATCGATGAGAACAAAGTCACCGGTCTTTGTCTTTCTCTTTTCAGAAACAGCGGCTGTTTTCCCGGCAGACCGAGCTCTCAACTGATTGAAAAACTGTACTTTCTCAGGATCCGCCTTAATCTTGTAAAAAGGAAGGCTAACGGAGGCAAAGTCCAAAGAGTCAACTTCGGGCAGAACTTCCAGGTGGAGAGTGTATGTAAAATCTTTGCCCTTTTCATAAGCGGATGTTGGATGGAAATGGGGCTGCAAAGAAGGCTTTAGTTTATGTTCCGAAATCAGGCTTTGGGTAGCTCTGTCCAAGGCTTCATCCAAAACTTCGCTCAAAATCTCTTTGCCATAGCGTTGCCGAACAATTTCTGGACTTACTTTGCCGGGACGAAAACCAGGAATAGATGTGTTTGCCGCCTTCATACTCAAGGCTTTCTCAAAAATTTCGTCTATATAGTCACTGGAGATCGTAACCTCATAAGCCCTAAAAAGTCCCTGAGATTTTATTTCCTTTGATATAATATTCTTCTTCATCATTCCATCCTTCCCATATTCCATTCGCTGGCACATTGATTGGTGCGGGTGGAGGGACTTGAACCCCCACAGCTTTCGCCGCTAGAACCTAAATCTAGTGTGTCTACCAATTTCACCACACCCGCTTCATTCAAAATGCTTCACCACTCCTCTTTAAGCGGTTTTTGAGTCTTTCGTCAAGTATTACTCGAAAAAAAACGCATTTTTTATAAAAAAAGGAGGCTGAGAACCTCAAACCTCCCTTTTATAGCAAAGACATTTTATTTGAGCATACGCATGACTTAGCGACGTGTAGTAAAGACACGGGCGAGAAGCAACGCCTGCTCAGATTATAAAGAACGAGCTATAATTAAATCCTTAAAAGATTTCTCTTTTACTCAGAAGAACTATCTTCTGAATCATCGTGGAGCTTTACAGGATCATTGGGCATAAGCGTTGAAATAGCGTGCTTATAAACCAATTGCAGATGCTGATCCTTTCTCAACATGACTGAAAAGCTATCAAATCCTGTAATAATTCCCTGTAATTTAATACCGTTTACCAAAAATATGGTCAGATTGATCTTGTACTTCCGTACATGATTTAAAAATGCATCTTGCGTACTTTGTTTTTTTTCTGTTGTCATAATTTTTCCATTCCCAGATGTTAATAATTCTCAGCGGAGCCTCTACACTGAACAAGAAAGTCTTTTAGATCCAAACAGGAATCCACATAAATCTTTGGCTTAAACAAAGAACTTTCATCATTTTTCAGCACTGGATTATTCATGAGCACTGGCGTCACTCCGGCACGATGCGCGCATTCCATATCCGCTGCCCAATCACCTATAAACCATACGGCATCATTTGGCAAGAAAATGTTTTGTCCTTCCAGTGCATAATGGGCTGGTATAGGGGAAGGTTTATCCTTTTCGCAGTCCTTGGATCCAACTATTCGATAAAAATAATCTTTCCAGCCCAAATGCTCGACTTCTTTTCTTAATATATCTCCTCTTTTATTACTGACAATGCTCATAACCAGGCCTGATTTTTTCAAATATTCCAGAAGTTTTTCAGCCCCTTCCATAGATTTTAAGAATTTTAAATGGGTTTCATGAACATGTTTGTAGAATATTTTTTCAGCTTCTGGAGCCCGCGCTTGGAAGATAACAGGGAAATAGTCTCTTAAAGAAGTTCCTGGCAATTGATGTAGGGCATCAAAAGCAAAAGGCTCCAATCTCATTTCAGCGAATGTATTGAGGTAAGCTTCCTTCAGGACATCTTTTGTATCTGCCAGAACACCATCCCAATCAAATAAAATAGCCACGGGCCTTAGACAAACTTTTGAATCAAAAATCTCAAACATATTGGTGTAGTTCTTCCTTTACAAACTCTTCATAGGCATTTCTCAAGGCTAAAGAAACTTTACCGGGTTTCCCTGTGCCTATAGTCCTATCATTAATCTGCACAATAGGTAAAAGAGGGGCATTCGTACTGCTTAAAAACGCCTCCGTTGAAAGATAGGCCTGTTCAACAGTAAAGGACCTCTCCTGGACCGTAAATCCTAAACTAGAAGCCAAATTCTTTAACCGCTCACGGGTGATGCCTTTCAGAATCCCTGTGCTTTCTGGCGCTGTTAAAAGAATATCCCCCGCCACAATCCAGGCATTTGTTGAACATCCTTCCGTCACAAACCCCTTCTCATCCACAAGCCATGCTTCATAAGCCCCTCGAGTAATGGCCTCTTGTTTTGCCAAAACATTGGGCAAAAGACTGACGGATTTAACATCACAGCGTCCCCACCGCTGGTCCTTCGTCGTAATAACCTTAATGCCCTGAAAGGGAGCAAAGGAACATCTCCGAACCATCATGGTTAGGGAAGGCTGTGCTTTCTTTGGAAAAGCATGGTCTCTGGCGGCAATGCCCCGAGAAATCTGCATGTAAATATACCCCTCTTCCACACGATTAACTTGAACCAACCGATGCATATGGATTTTTAGGGCTTCCAAGGAGAGGGGAAGAGAAATAGAAAGCTCTTTGAGAGACTTCTGGAGGCGTTCTAAATGAAGGCTTTCGTCAACAAATTGAGTTCCCTTAAAGTGAATGACCTCGTAAACGCCATCGGAAAATTGATGGCCTCGATCCTCAATGTGAATGAGAGACTCTCCGTGAGGGACATATTTTCCATTAATAAAGGTGATGCGGCTCATTTTTTGATCCGAAAAAATCTTTCCACACGGCCAAGATCTGCACTGCTCACTAACAAAATTAGATGATCCCTCTCTTCTATAAAATCATTTTCTTCTGGAATCAAAAACTCGCCGTCTCGAATTATTCCCCCCACGATGGATTTATTTCCCTCATTCAGGACCTCCACACTTTCCCCGATGAGTTTAGAACCGTTGCCAATCTTGGCCTCAAAAATTTCTCCCAGTTCTCCCTGCAAAACATGAACCGAAGAAATATCTCCCCGTCTTACATGATTTAAAATATTGGAAATCGTAATAAATCCTGGGTTTAAAATACTGTCCACTCCCAAAGATGGCAGGAACTTTGGATACATCATATTGCTTACAAGGGTAGTTACCCTTTTACCCCCTAAATTTTTAACCAACAGAGAGGATAAAATATTTGCCGCATCATCATTGGTGAGGGCCAAAAACATATCGCTTTGGGCCACATTTGCCTCTTTTAATACATTAATATCGATGGTGTTTCCATGGAGTACCACCACATTTTCCAAAGTTTGTGCCAAAAATTGGGCTCGATCTCTATTTTGTTCAATGATTTTAACAACCACTCCCGGCATCTCTCGCAAGATTCCTTCTGCCAGGTAAAGCCCCACATTTCCACCCCCTGCAATAACAATTTTATTTAAAGGATCAGATCTGATTCCAAAAATGGAGAGAAATCTCAAAAGTTTCTCACTTTCAACCAATATATAGGCCTCATCTCCTGCCATAAGTTGATCTTGTGCTTGAGGAATAATCAACCGATCATCCCTTAAGATCCCGAGAACCCGAAAGGAAAGATCAGAGAACTGTTCTCCAATTTGGCGAAGCAAAATGTTATTCATGGGGCTATGTTCGTGGAGATGGATATTTAAAATAATGGCTTGCTTGTTTTTCAAATTAATAACCTGCAGAACCCCTGGGATTTTCAAGTTCGATAGAATAACCTGGGCCACCTGTCTCTCCGGAGAAATAATATGGTCGATGGGAATATGGCCCTTCTTCTCCGTAACCCACTCGGAGTTCAAATAACTCTGGTTTCGAATATGCGCAATTTTTACGGGGATCTTGAAAAGAGAATCAGCCACTTCACAGGCTAAGATATTCAATTCATCGGAGGGCATCACAGCAATCAGGAGGTCTGCTGAATCCGCATCAACGGACCTCAAAACATCCGGGTGAGAGCCTATTCCCACAACGGCTCGCACATCGAGGGTTTCTTGGACATAGGCGATACGCTCTGAAGATTCATCAATAACGACGATATCATTTTCTTCAGCAGCCAGATAAGCTGCTATGTTATAGCCGATCTGATTGGCACCGCAAATGATGGCTTTCATAAAGAGTCCTTATCCTACTTCGACAGGCGTTTTAGAATTTTCCTCTGGTAGGTTTAAAAGTTTTATTTTTCGATGGAGAGCGGTTCTTTCCATGCCGATAGCGTTAGCCGTCTTAGAAATGTTGCCGTTAAATCGTCTCACATGAAGAGCGATATAGGTCTTTTCAAATTCCTCCCGAGCCTCTTTTAGCTGAAGGCTAAGAAGCAGCTTTGCGTCCATGACGTCTTCCACGTCTTTCTGATTGCTCAAATGAATCTCTCCGGGCAGATGATCCAGCTTCACACTCTTTTCATTTGGATGCATAATCATTACCCACTCAACCAAATTTTCTAGCTGACGAATATTTCCCGGCCAATTATAGGTTTCCAGAATCGCCACTGCTTCTTTAGAAAAAACTCTAGGAGGAGCTCCTATTTTTTCAGCTTTTTTGTTTGCAAAAAACTCTATAAAGCTTTTGATATCCTCTCGGCGACTTTCAAGAGAAGGAACATCTAAAGAAACCACATTAAGACGATAGTAAAGATCCTGACGGAATAGTCCTTCAGAAATTCGTTTTTGCAAATCCATTGCCGTTGCGGAAATAATCCGAACATCCACGTGTATGGACTTTTGTCCCCCAATTCGGTGAAACTTCTGCTCTTGGATTACCTGAAGAATTTTAGATTGAGTTTCTAAAGGCATATCCTGAAGGTTATCCAGGTAGAGCGTTCCCTTATCGGCCCGCTCCAAAAGACCAAGGGTTATTTTAAAGTCTTTTGATTCTGATTTTTCTTCCTTTCCAAAAAAATCTAATTCAAAAGAGGCCCCATTCAGATTCGAGCAATTTACAACCAAAAATGGCTTACTCTGTCTGGAAGAATTTTTATGAATAAGCCGGGCAACTGTTTCTTTCCCAACTCCTGCGGGACCCTCTATCAAAATTCGACTGTTATTTTTCGCTAATCGCTCTATATTTTGTTTTAAAAGCGCTGTTTGAGACGAAGTTCCCTCTAGATCTTCCACAGCAGTTACTTCGTGTCGCAACATTTCGAGCTCTTCACTTAGCTTAGAAAACTCTATTCCTCGAGCAACAATGTTCAGCAACCGCTCTGTCTTAAAAGGCTTCTCAATGAAATCATAGGCTCCTTTTTGCAAAGAATTAACTGCGGTTTCAACGGTTCCATGACCGCTAATCATAACAACAGGCAAATTAGGGTAGGTTTGCTTTATGACCTCCAAAAAATGAATGCCATCAAAACGCATATCCTTCAACCAAACATCCAAAATCACAAGATGGGGACGACTAACACTAATATAATCCAAGGCTTCTTGACCGGTAGCAACGGCATGGGCCTCATACCCTTCATCCTCTAAAATGGAACAAAGGAGCTGGCAAATATCTTCCTGATCATCTAAAATTAAAATGCTGTAAGCCATAGTCCCATACTAAATTTTTATACTTCTACACTTTATCACAAGTTTTCAGTCTTTGAAAACTCTAAAGAGACAAGGGCCCCTTTATGATCCACTCTGTTATTCAGCTTAAGTCGACCGCCGTGATCTTCCGTGATGCGCTGAACAATGGCCAAGCCCAACCCTGTTCCTTTGGATCTTGTGGTAACGTAAGGATCAATTAAATTCTCTTTTTTGTCTCGGGGAAAACCAGGCCCATTGTCACTCACCTCTAAAATAATTTCCCGAGAGGTTTCCCTTGAGCAAATAGTAATCTGAGGTTTTTCCCGACCCGAGTCTGGGTTTTCTAAAAGAGCCTCTACAGCATTTTTGACGATATTCAAGAGCGCTTGACTGATAAGTCGTTCATCACAATTCAAAAAAAGCGGGGATTTTGATTTTTCTAGTTTAAAATAAATGTCAGGGAAAGAGTTCTTTTGCATCACAAAGATCTGCTCACATACCTCATTGAGGTTCACTTTTCTAAAGATAGGAACAGGCATCCTGGCAAAGGCTGAAAATTCCGTCACCATATGTCCAATATAAGTTACTTGGCGAATGATGGTCTCCACACACTCCAAAAAGACAGCGGGAGACTCTTTAATTTGTTTGAAGTATTTTCCCTTGAGGCGCTCTGCCGCAAGATGAATCGGCGTCAATGGGTTTTTAATTTCATGGGCCACACGCCGAGCAACATCTGACCACACAGCTTGCTTCTGAGCCGCAATCAGCCCTGTAATCTCATCAAGAGTGACTACATACCCGGTTACAGTATCTTTTGTATGCTCTGCCACCACGTGCATGACGAATGTATGTTTTATCCCCTGATATCCCAAAATCACTTGGGCTTCAAAGAGGTGCTTTTTGAGTTTTATCGCTTTCTGGAGAACCTCCGAAAGCCCAGGAACAAGCACTCCTAGTTTCGCGCCTATATTCTCATTAAAATCCACTCCAAGCATCTCAGAAATAACTTGGTTGGGATAAAGAATACATCCTTTTTTATCAAGTCTTACAATACCGGCTGAAACCCCTTCTAAAGTAGACTCAATAAACCTACGGCGCTCTTCAAGCTTTTCATTTGCTAAAAGCAGATCTGCCTGTTGTTTTTCCAGCTGTCGCGCCATCCGGTTGAAAGAATAGCTGAGCAAATAAAATTCATCCTTATCATCCTTTGTGCTTCTCTGAGGAACACGAACACTGAGGTCTCCTGTCCGAATTTTTTCAGAAGCATCAATAAGATGGCGAATAGGTAAAATGAATTGCCCTGCAACAACCAATCCGATCCAAATGGAAACCACCAAAAGCAGAAGGGCCACCACCGCAAAAAAGATGATCACAATCAATTCGAATCCAGTTCGCTGCCCCTCTAAAAAAGTGTATTGCTCGAAGCTTTTTTCCGCTTTTTTCAAATGCTGCAATACGGCAGGATCCACGGATCTTCCTACAAAAAGATACGCTCCCGGGATACCGGGGATCTGAATCAAAGCTCTTACCCGGTCATGATATTCGCTGTTGAGGACGGCCACTTTTCCAGCGTTGGCCATGTCTACAGCCCACTCTGGAACAGATTCAAACTGAAGAGCAAATGTTAGGTTAGATCTCCCCAAAAGGTCATGGTTGCGATCAAAAACAACGGCTTCCGTTAAAGATCGAATGGAAGCAATGAGCGTCAGGTATTCATCAAATCTTGCCCTATCTTTTATTAATTTGGGAAACTCTCGTAAAACATCGTGAGCCATCATATTGGCATCTTTTGCCACCTGATGTTGGTGCTCTTCCACATAGGATTGCGCCACCGCCACGGACTCTTTCAAAGAAGAGCGGACTTTTTCACTGAACCATTCCTGAATTCCGAAGTGGAAAAAGGTGATGGAAAACACCGTCATAATAATAGCTGGTGTGGCCGCCAACAATCCAAAAAGAATGGTAAACCGCACATGAATTTTAGATCCAGCCAACCCCTGTCGTCGCTCAACCCAAAGCTCCACCAGTTTTCTGGAAAGGACAATCCCCAACAAAAGAAGAATGGTGATATCTGCAGCAAGGATAGCTAAAAGATATTTAGGCTGGATTCCAAAGATCTTAAATCCACTGAGAACACCAAAAGTAACCACGCCAAAAAAGATAGCAAGCAGCGCCAACGCGATGGAAAAATATCGCATTCTTTTTTTATTCATAAAGGTCGAAAAGCTTCTAGATGTTCTTAAGTTTTTCATCTTTTAAAAGAATTCCTAAATCTTTGATTTTTTTGTTCAGCGTATTCCGGTTGATTCCCAGTATGGCTGCCGTTCTTGATTGATTGTATTTTGTTTTTTCCAAAACAAGAGCAATCAAGGGCTTCTCCACTTCCTTTACGATGGTTTCATGCAAATTGCGCAAACTAAGATCTTGATTGTGCACATGGAAATAAGACTCTAAATAGGTTTGAACCAAACACCCTAAGCTTTTGTCTTTTACATTTTTTTCCATTTAATTCCCTACCTACCTTTTGATCATGCCACTTGATCCAAAAGAAAAGAATAAAAATCTCTGATTTTTTCCTTCAGTTCCTTAGCCGTTTCTATTTGGTTAAGAGTCACTCTAAATTCTGCTGAATTTTGCAGTCCACGACTATACCACCCAAGATGCTTACGAAACATGGGAAGGCCCGTGCGCTCGCCATAATGTTCTATCATTAGGTCTAGATGCTCTAAAATGATGGATAGCTGTTGATCAAGAGTAGGATTAGCCAGCCGTTCTCCTGTTTTCAAGAACTCAATTACCTGAGACAAAAACCAAGGGCGTCCATAACTTCCCCGCCCAATCATAACCCCATCGGCCCCAGATTCCTCCAGAAGCCGCGTGGCATCTTCGAGCGTCTTCACATCTCCATTTCCCACCACCGGAATGGAAACGGCCTCTTTTACGGTGCGAATAAATTTCCAGTCCGCCACCCCATTGTAAAGCTGACAGCGCGTACGGCCATGGACCGTGACCATCTTCACCCCACAGTCTTCGGCAATCTTGGCCAACTTCGGGGCGTTTAAAGATTCATGATTCCATCCCATACGCATCTTCAGCGTCACCGGAAGCTTTACGGCTTTCACAGTGGCCTCAATAATCCGCGCAGCGAGCAACTCATCTCGCATGAGGGCTGACCCGGCATAGCCATTGGTAACCTTCTTCATGGGACATCCCATGTTGATATCAATCATGCGAGCCCCCCGATCCTCATTGAGTTTCGCCGCCTCTGCCATAACATCGGGCTCGCAGCCTGCAAGCTGCACCGCCATGGGAAATTCTTCCAGGTCATGCTTGGCTTTCAGCATGGATTGCCGCGTCTCCAGAATCATAGCCCGACTGGCGATCATCTCAGAAATAACCAAGGCTACCCCATATCGTTTCACCAATCGGCGAAAGGGAAG
This sequence comes from uncultured Alphaproteobacteria bacterium, assembly GCA_903912365.1. Classification (GTDB taxonomy): domain Bacteria; phylum Pseudomonadota; class Alphaproteobacteria; order UBA7879; family UBA5542; genus CAIWGV01. The sequence goes on along the minus strand of CAIWGV010000016.1, from coordinate 16,355 downwards.
ATCTGTGACCCCCGACATGGGCGCCAGAATAACAGGAGAGTCTAATTGTATAGAATCGATGCACAAACTCATGGGAACTGCCTAAAATATAAGCAGGTTACAGGAGGAATGGCTCTTTGGCAAGGGCTTAGTTTATTGCAAAAATATCTCCTAGCTGAGAACTTCCCCCATAACCCAAAGGAGGTGCGACATGTAGGGTGCTCTACACGAGCAAGGAACTGACGACGTCAATAGCTCAAAAGACTTGGATTATGCCTCTGTGTCCAAGGCCTCTGCCCCACAGCACGGGCTGCACGGTCTAGAAAAAGTTTGCCGTTTTTATAGAAAATAATCTGGGCCCCATGTTTCCAAACATCAAAACGATCAATGATAATCTGGGGCCCTTTGCAGGACTTTCGCAAGCCCCGCAAAGGATCTTGACTGATAAGTATGTTGCAACTCTCACAAAAATCTTCCAAATGCTCTAGATCCTTTAAGTACCCTACCGTAAACTCTTTTGTTTTAAAGAGGCAACTATTATCCTCGCATTGTACCAGGGGCGTCTCCCGCCATTTAACAATATGCTCTGGCTTCACGCCTGCAAAGCCAGAGCATACATTGGAAAGGAATGTTTCTCGTCGATTAGAGGAGGTGTAGAAATAGCCTCCTTCTGCAATGCCTATGGTCTTTGCATCCCCCGAAATAAATACACGGGGCACATCCAAGGTAAATACTAAAGCAACCCCTATCCCCATAACTGGAATCCCCAGCCACCGGGGTCCATGCCGCCACAGACACAACCATAAGCCCCCGAGACTCACCAGGCTTAAAGACAGAAGGGACACCTGCGGCACATAAATGGCAGAGCCGGGCAATTCTGAACACCAAACGATGACCCGCTCCATCACCACGATTCCCTCCCCCATACGCTCCAAAAAGAACGCCTGGAGTTTTTCGGAAAAGGAGCAGAGGGTAGACAAGAGCCCCATAGGCATGATCCACACCCCCACCAAAGGAATGGCGAGCCCATTCCCCGTCACCGACTGCAAAGTGAATTTATGAAAATGAAATACGGTAAAAGGCAATGTAGCAAGAGATGACACCAAACTGGATTTAAAAATTCCCATACAATAGGTAGCAATCTTTTTCAGAATGGGTGAAAATTGAAGCCTCTTAAACTGAAAAAAGCTTTTTTCATAGGAGGCAATCAATCCTACCACTGCCGCAAAGGAAAGCTGGAAACTCGCCGTGAGCAAAGCTTCTGGTGTTAGAACCAGGATAATCATGGCGGCAATGGAGACGAGCCTCATGGACAAAGGATTTCGATCCAGCATCACCGCCCCCATGACAATGGAAAAAGTAATAAAGGCCCGTTGAGTCGGAATAGCTGCCCCCGAAATATTCAGGTAAATGAAACTTCCCACCAGCGCCAAAAACCCGGAACATTTCCGAAGGGAAAATCTCAATAGAAAGGGTGGGAAGATGCCCAAAATCAACCGACTCAGCAGAAAGAAAAATCCTCCAATGAGCCCCAAATGCAATCCTGCAATAACCAAAATGTGGGAAGTTCCCGTATCGGCAAACACACGCCGTGTTTCTTGGGAGAGCCCCGGGCTCTCTCCCGCGATAAGGCACGTGGCAATGGCCGCCTCTTGCCCCTTAAGAACCTTGCTGATGTTGTGCGTCAAATGATGCCGCACCTGGGACACATAGGTTTGAAAAGTATTTTCCTGACCCGGAATCACCTTTTCAACAGCCAGCACATATCCAGTCGCTCCAATTTGATGAAAGAAGGCTTTTCGCCGGAAATCGAGGCCTCCCGGAATCACGGGCCCCGTGATGGGAAGAAGCTTTGCCTTCAGTTGGATAAAGTCCCCGGCCATCAGAGGTGTCTCCGACTTGAGCTTCATCACCAGCTGAATTTTTTTGGGCTGGGTTTCTTTTGTAAGCCCCTCAATGGACCGTACCTTTATAAAAATCTTTTTTCCATATTCCGTCTCTTTGACCTCCTCCAAAATTCCTTCCACCAGGGCCGGTGGCATGGGTTTGGAAAGAGAAGGTGCGTCCACCCAATGGGTGCGGAATTGAGCCATAAAAAATCCGGCGCCCACTAAAACTAATGCCCAGCAGAAAAACCGAAACAAAAGACGCTCCCTCAAAAAAGATAATGCCCAAATCAGTAAGAAACTCCCTCCAAAAATTATAGAAATTTGTGGAGAAGGTTCCAGGGGTAAAGAAAAATAAAGAGCAATACCAAGGGCGAAGAAAACCGGTGTCCATAGGAAGAACCTCTCCCTTTGGTTTTCCAAAAATTCATCTAACGTGAAGAACTTTTTCATAGGGAATAAAATACCAACATGTTCGTGAAATGTTAAGGTGGATCAGAATTGACAAATCTACAGGGATATCTTACGGTTAAATCAAGGGAGATATTTCATGAAACCAAACAAAGACGTCATTGCCATTTTATCTCGCGCATTGGCCGATACATTTACGCTCTATCTAAATACACACAAATGCCATTGGAATGTGGAAGACCCCAACTTTTATTCCCTTCACCTCATGTTTGAAAAGCAGTATGGGATGTTATACGAGGATGCGGATACTTTAGCTGAACGGATTCGGGCTTTGGGCGCTTATGCCCCGGGAAGCTTTCAGGAGTTTGAAAAACTCGCCACTGTTAAATCTTATACAGGCCCTCAAATGTCTGCTGAAAAGATGATTTCTTTCCTTTTGAGCGGATATGAAGCCCTTCTCAAAACTCTTTACGAAACCATGAATCTGGCCCATGAGCATGGAGATGAATCCACCTTTGACGTCGTTATCGGTCAAATTGATATCCGCGAAAAAACTGTCTGGATGCTGCGGAGCAGTTTGAAATAGAGGTATAAAAATGAAGAAATTGTCTGTCTGGTCTACTGTCAAAGAATCCACAATTTTTACTTTTGCCAACTTAGGTATTCTGGGAAAATTATTTTTAATCCCAATGGTTATAGAGTGCGCCGCCTATATGCTCCAAAACTCACTGTCTCAATCTGAGGAAATAACCCCTCTCGCCCTTATCCCTATGTTTGTCTTAACGATCGTTGTCCTATTAGCAGAAAGCATGGGTGCTCCCCGCTGGATCCAGCACTACTGTAAACCTAAGAGCAGCGTAAGTTTTTTCCAACTCCAGAAGACTGAGTGGACCTATTTTAAATACGCCATCATCGTCTTTTCAATTATAGCGGGTATTATTACCGCAGGAATAGCCTTGGGTTCTTTTCTTATACTTCTCATTGCCCCCCAGTCTGAGCTCCTGAATTTGGATAGAACCCAAGCATTTTCCATCCTTGTTATTACGTCCCTGTCAGTACTCTTCCTTGCCAGCCTTGTAGTCGTCTGCTGGGTCCGATTATTTTTTGTCTTTCCAGCCACGGCTCTTTCAGACTCCACCGGATTAAAGCATGCCTGGAAGCAGAGCAAACCTCATTTAAAGAAATTAATTTACTTGGGTCTTATCATCTTGATTTTCACCCTCCCTGCCTCATTTTTTCTCGGGAAAGCCAATCCAATCTTCATAATTATCGGGGTCATCCTTATAAATATCCTGGGGGCTATCTCTAATATTTGCATCACTAAATTTTATAAAAATGCCTAAGCTCTTGTGAGGAAAAAAATGAACCAACTATCTGCCTGGACTGTCTTTAAAGAATCCACTCAATTTACTTATTCTAACTTAAAAACTTTTGGGAAAATCTGGCTAAGTGTTTTTCTTCTGAACCTGGGCCTTACCCTATCATTCATGCTCCTAAGTTCGATCGTAAATAATTCTCTCTCTCTAACATCTTTTTCTCTAAAAGAAACAGCGGGTACCTCCTTTGGGGCATTGCTCCTTATCCCTCAATTCCTAATTTCTATTTATATATCAAGCACTTTGGGATCTCGATGGATTCAGTTCTATAATGCTCCCGGTAAAATAAAATGGTTCCAGTTTAAAAAGGCTGAATGGCAGTTCTTTAAGTACTACCTCCTCTTAATTGGAGTTTTTTTGGGGGCGGTTGCCGCAGCCGCCATTCCGGCTTGGCCATTTGTAAATTTTGTCATCATCCCCCTCTACAATGATCAGCCGATTCTTTCTGTTATTTTAACCATCTTAGTAGGACTTCCGGCTCTGTTCGGTCTATGGATTCTTGGCATAAGGCTCTCATTCATGGGGCCAGCAGCGGCTCTTCTCCACCCAACAGGCCTCAAGGAATCCTGGAGACAAACACGGCCCTACCAGACACAACTTTTCTATTTCGGTCTCTTGTTATTGTTGATTATAGCCGCCCCTCTCCTATTATTTCCCTTGGGAAGTTTGTTTACCGTATTATCCTGTGTTCTTTTTGTTATATGTTCTGGATTTTTTGGAGGCGTCTCTTACGTGGGGCTCACAAAGTTTTATCAGACCTCACAGAGGCAATGAATTACAGAGACTACCAATGCTTCTAGGGAGCCTAGCTGCCCTTTGAAACCTTCACAGAGATTGCCGCTAGTGTCTTGTTCCTTTTCTTTGTTTTGGGATATAGAGGAAACTTAGGTGTTTTATGGGGCTGGTATTTAGTTAGCCCTGCTTTGCGAGCGCATCCAACCTCTTCCGATCCTGGGAAGAATATTGCGTCACAGGCTTGCCTCGAGAGACTGCCAAATTCCGCGCCACCGACCTACTCTGCCTAGAATCCGGCGTTGGGGTAACCAGGGGGTCAGAGAGCTTAAGAGGAGGCAGAACTTTTTCTAAATAATATCCCCCAAACTCCGCCCAGGACCAAATCTTGGACGCTTTCAAAGGATCCGGATAGTGGGAGGGCGTAAAGAAATAACGCCCTGCAAGCGTCAGAGACGCTAAAAAGAAAAAGCCGGTAAAGGCGCCTAAGATCACCCCCAAGCCTCGATCGAGGCTCCCCAAGGGGCTATCTTTCACACTCTTCGATAGAAACCTCGTCACCAGCTTAAAGATGATCACCAGCACCAGAAAAATTACAACGGCCGTCACGATACTGGCCCAGGTCTCATTTTGGATGTAACGGTCCGCAAAAGGCTTGGCTAAGGGATACAGATGAAAGGTACAGATCCCCGCCCCCACCCAGCTGAGGATGGAAAAAAACTTTTCCGTAAATCCTGCAATGAATCCCATGATGGCAAAAACCAGCAAAATCGCCAAGAGAATGACATCCATCCAATTAATATGTTCCATGCACCATCTCCTTTGGTTTCACATCATAGCCAATGAACTCAAAAATTTCTATGAGGGTTTTAATTGAATGGAGTTTAAAACTGGAACTATCCACTAAGGCATCCTTAGCTCGCTTAGGGGGCGTGAGAGCTCCCTTGAACCCAAGCTTCTCCGCTTCCTTCAGGCGCGCCGCCATCTGACTCACGGGACGAATCTCCCCCACCAGTCCAATTTCCCCAAAGACAATGAAATCCTTGGGGAAGGGAATATTACTCAGGGCCGACAATAAAGCAGCTGCCACACCCAAATCCGCCGCAGGCTCGGATATCTTAAGCCCTCCAGCCACATTCAGGTAAATATCTTTCCCCGCAAAGGAAACCCCGCACCTAGCCTCCAAGACAGCAATCACCATGGAAAGTCGTCCACTGTCCCATCCAATCACCGTGCGCCGAGGCGTGGCGAGGGAGGATGGCGCCACAAGGCTTTGCAGCTCCACCAGCAAAGGCCTGGTTCCCTCAATGCCCCCAAAAATAACAGAGCCGCTCACATCATCATGGCGGTCTGCTATGAAAGCTGCAGAAGGATTCTCGACCTCTTGCAATCCCAGCTGAGTCATCTCAAAGACACCAATTTCATCCGTGGGTCCAAACCGATTCTTAACGGACCGAAGGATTCGGAACTGGTGCCCTCGCTCTCCTTCAAAATACAAAACCGTATCCACCATATGTTCCAAAATCCGAGGCCCCGCAATGGCCCCCTCCTTCGTCACATGGCCCACCAATACGACCACACTGCCTGTTTTCTTGGCCACTCGAATCAACTCTTGGGCACAACACCGCACCTGCGTCACCGTACCGGGAGAGGAATCCACGCTGTCCAGATACATGGTTTGGATGGAGTCCACCACGATAAAGTCTGGCGCTTCTTTGCTTTCAAGCGTTGCAATGATACTGCGAAGATCCGTGCTCGATGAAAGCTGAAGCGGTGTGGTTTCTACCCCAAGCCGGCTGGCCCGCATACGGACCTGAGCTATACCTTCTTCTCCGGACACATAGGCACAGGGACGGCCTTTGGAGAGTTGGGCGGCCACCTGCAACAACAGGGTAGATTTTCCAATGCCAGGGTCCCCACCCACAAGAATCACAGATCCTGGAACAAGGCCTCCCCCACAGACCCGGTCAAATTCTTGAATCTGGCTTTTCCAACGCTCCGTAGGTTCAGAGGATCCCTTGAGCCCCACAAAGTCCAAAGGCTTTGTGGACTTATCCCGCTTTAATCCTTTGGGAATTTGAGACACCACGTCTTCTTGAAGAGAATTCCAAGCATTGCAATCGGGACAGCAGCCGATCCATTTGGGGTGCTGGGTTCCGCATTCTTGGCACGTATAAATATGATTTGATTTACTCAAAATTTATGACCGTTTCTTGGCCGCCACAAGGGGTTTTCTCTCAACTCTTTTAGGATGCATATGGCCCGTAATAAACTTCTGCACAAAGGTGTTTTTGGCTCGATCTAGGTTTTCTGCCGGCCCCATCCAGACAATCTTGCCTTCTTTCAGCATGGCAATCTTATCCGCAATGAACTTGGCACTCTCAATATCATGGGTAATGCTAATGGCGGTCGCTCCCAAATCATCCACACATTTGTTGATGAGGTTATCAATTACCCCGCACATGATGGGGTCCAGTCCCGTGGTGGGCTCATCAAAGAAAAGAATCTCAGGATCCGACGCAATGGCCCGCGCCAACCCCACCCGTTTTTGCATACCGCCCGAAAGCTCAGAAGGAGACAGGTCTAAAACACTTGCCCCAAGCCCCACGGCTTTTAGTTTTTGAAGAGCCACAGACTTAACTTTTTTATCGGAGAATTTCTTTGTATACATAAGTTCAAAGCCCACATTTTTCCACACAGGCAAGCTGTCAAAAAGAGCTCCCCCTTGGAACAACATTCCAAATTGTGTGAGTACCTCATCCCGCTCGGATTCACTCATGCTCAAGACTTCTTTCCCATCAATTTTAATACTGCCCCTATCGGGCTGAATAAGCCCCAGAATACACTTCAGCAGAACAGATTTCCCACTCCCTGATCCCCCAAGAACCACGAGAGATTCGCCCTTCATAACTTGAAAGCTCACCCCTTGGAGCACATGATTGCCTCCAAAGCTCTTGTACAGATCTTTAACTTCTATTTTGGGAATGGCGCCTGTTTTTTTCATTGGTCAAACAATATGGAAGTTAAGACATAGTTCAAAATCAAAATAGCAATGGAAGAAGACACAACCGCATTTGTGGTAGCCCGCCCCACACCTTGGGCCCCTCCTTTGGAAAAATACCCTTGGTAACATCCAAACAAGGCGATCACAAACCCAAAGACCACAGCCTTAATCAATCCAGATCTTACATCTTCTGCCTTTAGATATTTAAAGGTTTGCTCTATATAAAGCGCTGAGTTAAATCCAAGTTTATGGACACTAACGATGTATCCACCCAAAACACCGATGGCGTCCGCACAGAGCACCAACAAAGGAAGGCTGATCACGCTCGCAATGATCCGGGGTACCACCAAATATTTAAAAGGATTTGTGGAAAGTGTCGCAAGCGCATCAATCTGCTCCGTCACCCGCATGGTTCCAATTTCTGCCGCAATGGAAGCGCCCACACGCCCTGCCACCATGAGCCCTCCCAAAACCGGGCCCAGCTCCCGAGTAATGGATAGCACTACGACTGTGGCAATGGCGCTTTCTGCGGAAAATCGGGAGAACCCTGTGTAGCTTTGCAACGCCAGCACCATGCCGGTAAAGATGGCCGTCAATCCTACAACGGGCAAAGACAGATATCCTATCTTATAAAGCTCCAAGAGTATTTGACGCCAGTAATAGGGGGGACGAAAACAATAAGAAGTCACTTTTAAAATGAACAGGCAGAGGGATCCCAGCGTATTTATAAACCTGAGTGTTGCTTCTCCTACTGTTACAACCGTTGATACAATCATTTCATATATATTCTGTCATATCTTTGACCCAATCGGGTAATTAATTCATACACCGCAGAATTCGAATCTTTTGCCAATCGAGCAAAGGAAGCTTCATCATATACCAGATCCACCCATTTCCCCACCGCTGCCATGGATTCAGGAATGTCCGAGATATCAATCACCGTAAGATCCATGGAGACTCGACCTACAATGGGGGCTTCATACCCCTCCACATATACTACACCATTATTGCTCGCGCCGCGAGGGAGTCCATCAGCAAACCCTACAGCAATGGTGGCAATCCTCCGGGTGGAAGGCGCAACATATGACGCTCCGTATCCGATACTTTCTCCCTTATGAATGGTCTGGGTCTGAAGAATGGCCGCTTGACTCTTAAAAGAAAATTCTAGTTTTTCCGTCATCCCAGGGGGTGTTCCCAAGGTCCCATACAAAGACATTCCAATACGAACTCGATCAAAATAATAATCTCGTCCCAAGGCAATACCTTCGGACGCCGCCAAAGAATAGGTAGAGTCCGGAAAATGGGAAATGATTTGTTTGAATTTTTTTAGCTGATCAGCATTCTTTGGATCTTTCGGATGATCCGCACAGGCCAAATGACTCATGACATGGGCCACTTGGGTGGGCTTTAGGATCTTCAAAACTTTTGCCAACCCCTCTTCAGTCAAAGAAAGACGATTCATACCCGTATTAAAATGAAGCACAAAGTTTTCAGAAAAATGCTTGGCACACAATTCTAATTGGGGGATAGAGGCAATCACAGGCGTTAGACCCAATTCCTTAACAATAGGAATGCTTTCTTCCGTAATACCATTAAAAATATGAATGGAGGAAGTTTTTGGTAAAATTTTTCGAAGAGCAATGGCCTCTGGCAAGGTAGCCACAAAAAAACTCCGGCATCCCTCTTCTTCAAGAATTTTTGCCACGGGCCCAAACCCAATACCGTAGGCATTAGCCTTCACCACAACAGAAACTTCAACTTTTGTGTGATTCTGGATTGCTTTGTAGTTATGAACTACTTTTTCTAAATCAACGTACAGTCTCAAAAAAGGATTTTGTATTTCGTGGGTCATGGTCTCTGGCGCTCGTCACTCTCGCCCTTAGTATAACGAGACAGATTTAAAATGGCTACAGGAAAGAAGGGAGTGTCTCCTATGCACAAGGGTCAAACACCCGCTCCAGAAAACTTGTAGTACGAGTGAAACAAAGGTCAAGTTTCACAAAGTAATAGGTGTTTTATGGAGTTGGGACTATCCTTTCCGCCTGCGGCTATCCTGGGGCTCTTCATAGCGCCCGATATTTCCAAGGAACTCTGCAATTACAGAAGGATCTCGCCCATAGGTTGGAGTTTTTCTCTTTATGGGTTCAATTTTATGGGTTTTCTGATCCGAGGTTTTAACGGATTTCACATAACCCTTCTCATCAAAGTCTATGACGTAAAGACGGTAGGCAGTAACTTTTGGATCTAGAAAGGATACGGTTTCCATATGCTCTCCGATATAATACCACTCATTTCCTGCCAGGAATCCCTCTGTAGACGGAGGCCCAAGGGCAAGGCGCACCTCCCCTTTTGTAGTTTTGCCGGGAACTATTTTTTCCATCATCTGAGGCTCCACGAAATTACCGTGCGTGCTCAACGTAGGAGTGCAGGCACTTAACAAGCCCAGGATGGCAAAAAAGAGGAGGCAGGCAATCTGTTTCATGATCTATCCTTTTGATTCAGGATATAGACTTACACGGGCCCTCGCATTCTGTCAATTACCAGATGATATTAATCGTTTTTTCGACGGTTTTTATACACCACGTCAATAACGCCTTTTTTACTTCTTTCACCCCGACGAAGATCTTCTGCCATCTTATCCGTCCGACCATCCTCAAAAAGCCTCAAGGCCTCCCTCTTTAAATATTCTTGTTGATCTTCATCATGCAAATCCAGTCGAGTTCTCTCCAGCAAAAGAAGGGGATTAAAGGAGTGATAGGGAAATCCGAACCCCTCTGCTGTTTGCCGCATTGTATCTTCTGAGTCCTCATCTGAAGAGTGGAGAGAGGTATTAAAAAGACCCCGCACCCCAATATGCATAAGCCCTTGCCCTTGAGCCGCTGCGGCAGGAATAAACGTGTGGGGAATTCCCGTGCCAAGGGAAGCAACTACCAAATCTTTATCAGGAACGCCTAAGGCAATTTTTGCCTCCAAATATCCCCTATAAACCGGATTATTTTTAAAAGTCCCTCCATCTCGCATAACCCTTCTCTCCCCCGTAAGAGATTTAATTTCAACATCTCCAAAATAAACGGGAGCCGCTGTGGTGGCCGCTCCTACCTGCCACGCAAGATAGTCATCCGTTACATTCTGTCGAGCAAGCGTGGACTTGAAATAATAGACAGATTTTGATCTCCTCATATCCCGGGCAGGAATCACAAGGAATTGATCTTTCCGTCCAATCTCACTGAACTTAGTCTCTTCAAAAGTGCTTTTTAATACCCCCAACAAATGCTTGTTCTGATAAATGGTGGAAAGGATCCCTTTCAAAGGTTTATGTGTCTGCCACCACGAACGCTTGAATATGATATCTCCATTTCTTTTGTAGGCATCCTCAACATCAGCCCATGAATATTTATAGGTATTTGGGGTAGACCCCTGGGCAAGGAAACTTAAAATGTTAAATCCCCCCACAGAAGTCCCCGCAAAAACTGTCCCTCGTTCCCGAAGATCTATGCCATATTGCTGATTAAACTGTTGAAAAAAATTAAACTGTAATTGGCCCCTATACCCTCCCCCATACAGAGAGCAGACAAACACGGGGTCGATCACATCTCTCGCTTCCTTTGCACTGGGGTCCTCATAGGAACTGGCCCCCTCACTGTCTCGGGAAGCCCCTCCACTCCGTCGAGGTATATCCGTATAACTGCCTGACTTATCGGTACTTGTTGTAGAAGAGGACAAGAGTCTCAAAGAAGGATCATCTGATGCGGCAGACCCCCTTTGATCGCGAGGAGGAGAATCTCCGGGAGAAGTGGAAGATGCCCTTGGAGGCTTATTAGGGAGAACTCTCTTTGCCTTTGCCTTTGAAAAGGAAGCAGATAAATTTCTAACGGCAGCCTTTACCCCGGGCGGAGAAAGATCTGCCTCTCCAGGAAGCAAGGAACCTTGGCGAGAGAGCGGTGACCCAGGAGCGTCTTTCTCAAGCCCTCTTAAAACATGAGCCGGATTAGCGGACACCGCAGCAGCTGTCCTTGGGGGCGCTAGCATAATTTCGTCAGAAGAGGAAAAAGAAAAAAACCCCCATAATATGGTTACAGCCACGAAAGGGATTATTAATTTTTTTATAATATTGTGAATATGAATTTCTATATTGTCTTCTTTTTTATTCAAACTAACCTCCCTAAAATATTTTTGTATTTTATTTAATATTATACATTTACTTTTCAATAACTTAAAATATTTTTTTATTTTCTATTTTTTGATGGTTTTTCAGAAGAATTAGATATTTTTTATAAAAAATTTAACAACCCTCTTGGCGAGGCCCCGGAAAAAAGGTATACATAGAACCATCCTTATGCCGGATTAGCTCAGCTGGTAGAGCTACTGATTTGTAATCAGAGGGTCGGCGGTTCGAGTCCGTCATCCGGCACCAGGTTTTAAGCGGGTTTCCCGGTTTTTAAATTTTCTGAAATTTTCTCCGTGCTACCCTGGTGCTACTTTTGGGGGGATTAGAAGATTAAAAAAATGGTGTGAGGTGGAAAATTTACTTCAAATTGATCTTCCAAGAATTCTAAGAGATCACTACGATTGGCCTTCACTTTATGCGGCACTTTGCTCCCACTCCTCATCTGGAAAACTATTTGAACAATTCTGCAAAGCTTACTTCCTTTACGGCCCCTCTGTCAAAGACGATTATAAAAACGTTTATTTATTTGGTGACGTTCCTTTTTCCATAAGACAACAACTGCGATTGAGTACGATAGACCATGGAGTAGATCTAGTTCTAGAAAATCAAGACGGAACCTGGACTATGGTTCAATGTAAATTTATCGCAGACCAAACGAGAAGACTTTGTTGGGGAGAACCTGATAAGCTTTCTCATCTTTTTGCTGCAGGAAAGAAAGCGGATCATTTCATTATATTTACAAATGCCTCAAAAATCAGTGCACATGCTGAGAAAATGTACAAAGAGAATCTTACAGTAATTTCTGTGAGTGACCCCGATGGTTTCTCTGAAGAAATCTTTACAGTGATACAGAATGGGTTAGCAAGGACTCCTTCCCAATCAATTCAGAAGAAAACTCCAAAACCTCATCAAGAGATAGCTATAGAAAAAACCATAAACGCCTTTCAAAGAAATGATCGGGGACAGCTTATTCTGCCTTGCGGAACAGGAAAGACTCTAATCTCTTTGTGGACTCATGAGAAACTAAATCCATCACATACCTTGGTTCTGTTTCCTTCTCTAGCCTTATTAAGACAAACCAAAAATGAATGGAATTCGAATAGAGAATCATACGTTCCTTACATATGTGTTTGTTCAGAAAAAGATATTGATAGTGATTCCAAATCATCAGATCGGATTAAGACTCATCTTTGTGAGATAGGAGGTCCTGTCACAACAGACCCTCAAAAAATCAAAACATTTCTGACACAAAATAAGAAAACCATAATCTTTGCTACTTACCAAAGTTTGAAAGAGGTTCAGGAGGCAGTAAAAGATTCGGATTTTATATTTGATCTTGCTATCTGTGATGAAGCTCATAAAACTGCAGGAGGGAGAAAAAGCAGCTTCACCCTCATTCACCATGATATCCCTATCAGAAAAAGACTCTATATGACCGCAACCCCTCGAGTTTTTTCTGCCTGGATTAAAGAAAAAGCCGAAAAGGAAGAGCGCCCTCTTTATGATATGAGCGATCCTAAAACCTTTGGACCTGAATTCCACAGAATGACCTTTAAAGAAGCCATAGATCAAGGAATTCTGGTTGATTACAAGATCGTTGTAGTTGGCGCAACTGAAAAGCTGGCGAAATCAATCCAGGATCGACCTTATGTTTCAGAAAACGAAACTCTTGATGAGATTGCAGATAATCATGCCCTTCATAGTTTTATGGAAAAGCATGACTCCTCTCATGCAATAACTTTTCACTCTTCTGTAAAAAAAGCTCAAGCTTTTCAAAAGAGACATAACGAGATTTATTCTGACGTGAGGTCTTTCCATGTTAATGGCGAGGAAAGTACTAATACGCGTTCTTTGAAGCTCAAGGAATTTTCAAGTATCCAAAAACCCAACAAGGCAATTATGACTAACTCAAAATGCTTAACTGAGGGGATAGATGTGCCTGCGATTGACGCTGTCTATTTTTGTGATCCTAAAAGCTCCGTTATAGAGATTGTTCAAGCAGCTGGACGTGCTCTGCGCACGGATAAGAAAAACAAGAAAAAATGTGGCTACATCGTAATTCCTCTATACCACCAAGAAAATGTTGATGTTGAGGAATTTATCGACAAAAGCACGTTTCGTACCCTTATAAATGTTGTAAGAGCTCTTAGCAGCCAAGACGAACGATTGGTTGCAGAAATAAATGCCCTGAGAGAAAAACGCGGAAAACGAATCTTAGGCTCCAATCATATCAGCTTTGATATGGATTCATGGATTATAACTTGGGAAGGATTTACTAATGAGGAGTGGAAAGAAAAGCTTGTACTGCAGGTTTTAGATAAAACCCCAATCGATTGGGTTTCTTTTGAAGAAGCTCGGGAATGGGCTCGAAAATCAGGTTTAAAAAGTCAAAATGAGTGGAAAGTGTATGTAAAAAAAGGAATGCTCCCTCAAAATATTCCTTCAAAGCCTGATTATACTTACAAAGGTAAAGGCTGGAAAAAGTGGGGTGACTGGTTAGGAACTGGTCGAATAGCAGATCAAGACAAAGAATATAGATCGTTTGAAGAGGCCAGAATATTTGCGCGATCTCTAAAGCTAAAAAAAGTTAAGGAATGGTATGAGATTTCAAAAAGTGGCAAACTACCTCCCGATATTCCTGCAAGTGTCGATAAAGTTTACGCAGGTAAGGGATGGATTGATTGGGGAGATTTTTTAGGAAATGAATCCATCTCATCCCACCACAAAAAGTTTAGGAATTTTTCCGAAGCTCGAGCTTATGTTCACAAGTTGGAATTAAAGAATCCAAAAGAATGGCAAGCGTACGCAAGCAGCGGAAAAAGGCCCCAAGATATCCCTGCGGCTCCTAATGAGTGCTACCAAAACAAAGGATGGGCTGGCTGGCCAGATTGGTTAGGATATTCCTCGGGTCGTGGCAGCAAAAAATTCTTCGTACCTTATAAAGAAGCGAAAATGATTGTACATAAACTACAATTAAAGAGTGTTGAAGAATGGCGTGAGTTGTGTAAAAGAGGAGAAAGGCCCCTTAATATGCCCTCCAGTCCTAATTCATATTATGAAAAGCAGGGCTGGAGTTCCTGGAATGAGTTTCTAGGAATAAGGAGGAATTTTCTCCCTTATGAGGAAGCCAAAATAATCGTTCATCGATTGAAATTAAAAACTATAAGAGAATGGAAAAGTTATGCAAAAAGCGATCAAAAGCCTAAAGACATACCTTCAAGCCCTGATCACGTTTATAAAAACAAAGGTTGGATTTCTTGGCGGGATTGGTTACGATGAACGCTTATGAGATTTCAAGGGGGCAAAATGTCTGAAGTAAAAGTAGCTGTACATTACACTGTGGATGAGAATGCCATAGCTAAAGCGGTCATTATAACTACCAAAATGTATCAGAAAAATGGAGAGACAAGATATTCAGCCGAAGCTGAACTGGAAAATGGCACGATCATCCCTTTGTCAGCTCCACTGTATCAAGATTGTGTAGGGCACACAAAAAAAGGCTTTGTTGATGTGAAAGGTGATTTTTTTTTGCAGGATATAGGAGGTCAAACTACAGATTCTGTTCCTAGAAAAAGATTGGACCCCTATTGGCAGCAACGGATAGATCAATTCGACAATATTCTGGATATTTTTGTGGGACAAGACGGTCTTAAGCCGATGCATTAACGGTGAGAACAAAGCCCAACAGTAGAGGCTCAGGAGTTTTTCTTGGGAATTTCACTGACAGGCACAAAGAGAATTTCTTTATTTTCCAACCTGGCTTTGTTTTGAGGATCTTTCAAAAAATCCTCTACTAATTTTTCATAATAATTTTTATTTTTTTGAATATGCTCCAGGACAAGAGAAAGAATGGTGGCAGGGGTGGTATCCCTAAGTCCTATTGTGTCAAAAACGTTAGAATAACCGAAAACCAATGTGAACGACCTTTTATCTTCCTGCTCAAATCTTGCAATCACATGTCTATCTTCATCGAGATTTGTTTTTAGAAAGTTGTCGGATGACCGAAACCCGTAAAGCTTTTCTACCTTATCAGACTCTAGGCTGCTCCCGTAGCAGTTAGCAGTATCTTTCCAACAAAACCAGGGTTCTCCATTTATCGTTAAAAACATATCTTTCACAACCATTAAATTCATGAAATCCTCTAAATTTCTTAATATTCAAGGAATTGTAACGAATCCCCCCAAAATTAGCAATCTCTTTTATAGAGTGCTAATTCCCCATAAAGTTGGTTATTACTTTCCTAAAGATCTTGTTGGTTTTTTTCCAAAATTCTATAGGATCCTTTCTCAAACTGCACACTCATTTTCGAGTTTGCATATTGCGTATGTTTTACAAACGCTTCAATCCTACTTTCTCCACCTCTCTCAATCTTCATTTTTTACCCCCTCCTCCCCGAGGGCCTTCCGCTCGTTTGTAGGAATTTTTCCTCCCATTTTCCCCTCAAAATCTGCATTTCAAATTTCTCCCTGAAACTCGCGTATTTATGCGGAATCTGCAAACTCGATTAGAGTTTGCGTATTGCGTATAAGAACTTCCCCCTCTTCCAAACTTTTTCCAACTTACAAATTCTATCTCACAGCAGACCCATCGCACCGATCCAAAAGGCCTCTCTGGCCATGGGGAGGAGGAAGGCAAAAAGATGAATTCTCCAAATTAAATTCCTTGTGCCCCGCTCTTTTTATAGTCAAGGGCGGATAAAATGAGTATAGTCTTTCCATAATTTAATTTAAGGGGGAAGACAGATGACATACTCAGTAGATTTTCGAGCTAAAGCGCTAGAGATTAAGGAAGAAGAGAAG
>CAIWGV010000015.1 GCA_903912365.1 uncultured Alphaproteobacteria bacterium | reverse complement strand
TTGTGTACTTTCTCATGGGGACCTGCTTTGTTGCTTATTGTTAGGTTCCCACCTTTCTCTCAGATCTCCTTTAAATCTTCAAGCTTTTCCTCCTCCCCCTTCACTTACGCAGGAGGTCTAATAATTAGCGCGAGCTATGGTGCGCCAGCAGAAGATGAACATACACAATGGGCTCGGGATTTGATAACGAATCAAGAGGTTAGAGGTTCGAGTCCTCTCGGGCGCACCAATGCTGGAGCCACTTTCAGGGGCGAGGCGTGATTCCAGAATTTTCCCCGTGCTACCCTGGTGCTACCTTTGGAGGGAAAGTTATTAATTTACATAGAGAACACTACAAGGTAATGTTTCTCTGGATTTTAACAGGTTAACATGGCACTTCAAATAAATAAAAATTCAATATACGTCTTTGTAGATGATTCAGGGACACCATCTACACCCAAAAATCAGCCACTGTTTCAGTTGGGGGGATGTATCCTTCATGGATCCCAGATGCCCATTATTAATGATGGGTGGGAACAAATCAAAGAAGAGGTGTTTGGTGATAAAAAATTTCCTTTCCATGCTTCCTCTGATGAAGTTAAAAAACTTTCTGATGAACACAAACAGAAATTTTTCAATTTCTTTGATGCCCATCGGTTCGGAAGATTTAGTGTTGGATACAATTTAAACTTCAATAAGCAAGAATGCATCCAGATCGTGAAGGAAGGATCATATGAGATTTGCATCCTCAATCTCCTGCAAAACAGCCTGCCTAAAATACTAAAATATTACTCTAAATGGTATATTTCCTCTAATATTGTAATAATTTTCGAAGATTGTGAACGGGATAGAGATAGTTTAAACAGTGTTGTAAATCGCCTTAAGAGTGAGGTGTCGCCAAAAATAAAATATCCTATCGAGTATCATATATCTTCAAAAACACAGGACCTCCCTTGTTTAGAAATTGCGGATCTCATCTCTAATAAGGGTTATCAGGCATGGAGAGCATTAATCAAGCAAAAACAAAAAGATCCTGAATATACTGCAGAGGAGGAATACACATATGGTCTAGAGAAAGTTTTTCCTAGAAACGATGAGTTGGTATACAGTCTGCTAATGAATGAGGCCCAATTGAATGCCTACTTTAAATCTAAAGGGAGCAAATTGTGGCTTCCTACATATTCTTAACTGCAATCTGCCTCAACCTCTTCTGAATATATTTTTTTGTGAGTTGGTTGGAAATTATCAAACTTTCTCCAGATATTTTGTATAGCCTCTCAGAGTTTGCATATTGCGTATAAGCCAACCCCCTTTTCAAACTGACTACAAAACCCCCCTCATTTTTGGTAATATCTTCTCGTAACGTGAGAGGCCAAACGGCCGTTTGGAGGGTGTGGTATGTATATTTTGCAGGAAGATAGAAAAAGGTTGGCTCAGGGACAGGCGAGACTTCAACATCAGGAAATAATGGTGCAGATCAAAGAACGGAAAGCGCGGATTAGTAACTTTATTCGTCTGGGAGAGATTATGGAGCGGTGCAAGATCTCAACTCTTGACCACAAAGTTTTGGCAGGTGGGTTTTTACATATCCAAGAATCCTTAAAAGATAAACGAGTTGCTAACGAGTGGGCGGACCGAGGGCTCCCGTATCTCGCAAAGCCAGAGAAGCCTAAAAAGGAACCTCCAGCGTTGCAGGTGGTGTTTAAAAAGCTGCCACCAGAGGAAGTTCGGAAAGCTCTTTGGGAGCGTGGATTCACATCCGAAAATAGCCAGCAGATTTGGGAAGGTAAAGCTGTAAGGAAAGAAATCCTAGCTCTTATTGGAAATTACGGAAGCGTTTACAGGCTGAAGATTCCAGGGGTTTGATGTTATCCACATTTCCACAGCCCTGGTGGCTGCCTATTGATAGGGCATAAGCCACCTTGGGCTTGTGGAATTTGTGGGGTAACAGACGAGGATACCTCCATCAGAGGAACCTCTCTGTTATTCTTCTTCAGCCTTACTCAGCCGCCCCAGCTGCTCAGCCAGATAGAAAGGAAGAGAGAGCAATTTGTACGCAATGGAGCCCTCTTTATCGGTGAGATTTACGGTAGCTTGTAAAACACTCGGCACATCTGCGTTAAATCGTACCGCAAAGTGTC
This sequence comes from uncultured Alphaproteobacteria bacterium, assembly GCA_903912365.1. Classification (GTDB taxonomy): domain Bacteria; phylum Pseudomonadota; class Alphaproteobacteria; order UBA7879; family UBA5542; genus CAIWGV01. The sequence goes on along the minus strand of CAIWGV010000015.1, from coordinate 5,989 downwards.
TTTCTTTCTCCCGAATAAAGTAATGCAAAGACTTCAACGTTCCTGTTTTTCCTGCTTTAACCTCTATAGGAATAAGACTATTTTGAATCTGTACGATATAGTCTACTTCTGCCTTGGTGGAGTCATTCTCACGTACCCAGTAAAAGAGCTGGGGAGAGTGATAAGAGGGGGATAGTTTTAAAAGGGCTTGACCTATAAATTGTTCAGCTAAACTGCCCCGATTTATCCAAGCCCAATCAGGTCCTTTGATGATTTCTAGCTGATCCAACCCCAAAGAAGCACACTGAAGTCCTATATCTAAGAATATAGCTTTAAAAATCCGAGAATCAGCTTGAGCCCCTAAAGGGACCCCATTTGCTTGAGTGTGATGCACTAAGTGAATAACGCGTGCTAAGCTTAGGGCATCCAAACTCTCTCTCACCTGCAGAGATTTGCTGTGAGGGTCTATGTTGGAATATTTTATTTTTTGCCCTACCAGTCGTGGAACGGCATTGAAAGCCTGCCTGAGGAGAGGAAGCTGCCTGATTCTTCCATACTTATGAAAATCATCTTGATAGGTTTGAAGAATATTTTGTTTGATGTTATCAATTTCCTGAAAATCCCTGTATTGGGCAAAGTGAGCAACGGCATCAGGCATGCCTCCAATGAGCCAGAATTGCTTTACCAGATCGATACATTGTTGATGAATGGGAAGAGGGATTTCATCCTTTACTGAAACTGTTTTAATCCATTCAACTAAATTGTTTTCCCCGAGGGCGACCAGAAAGTCTTCAAAGGAAAGAGGCCCCATATAAAAATATTCAATGCGTCCTACGGGCATAGAAAATTCTGGTTCTTCTAAAACAAAATCTAACAAAGAACCTGCAGCAATAACTGGAAATTCAGGATATTCTTCATAAAAATACCTTAACACTTCCAAGACTTGCGGAGCTGCTTGGATTTCATCTAAGAATAAAATAGTTGTGTTAGGATCCAACTTTCTTTTGCTGTAAATGGATAGGTTTTCTATAATTTTTTGTGGGGTTTTATTTATAAAAAAATCTTGTAATTCTGGGTTGCGTTCAAAGTTTAACACCAAACAAAAGCGATCTGTTGCCTCTGCTAATTGAGACACAAGGGTCGACTTTCCGACCTGACGTGCTCCTCGAATAATCAAAGGTTTCCGGTCCGGTTTCCGGATCCATTTCAATAAAAGGTCTAACTCTGAACGATATAATTTCATAAAATCTCCCAAAACAGGGGGTTGTTTTGTCCTATCTTTAGACATTTTAGGGGGTTGTTTTGGGAAAATCAATAGATAAAATGAGATTTACCCTATTTGTTCCCCACAAGTTCCACAAGCCCAGGGTGGCGTATGCTCTATGAAGGATCCGCCACCAGGGCTGTGGAAATGTGGATAACTATTCCCACACCAAACAGCGGGTATATTCACCCGACCCTACATGGTGGAATACAAGTTTGTTTTTGTTCCGGCCTTTGTCGGAGAGGACCTCTGCGATCATCTCTGGGGGCAGCGTAATCCTCAGCTTCTCCAGCACGATCAGAAAGAGATCGAGCGTCTGAGGATAATGAAAACTCTTATCCTGCCGGGTCAAGTTAGACCAGAAGGGCCCCTTTGCATGTCCTTCCTTCTCGATAATCAGATAGAACCCCTCCAAAGAATTATTCCACCCCATATGGACGTGCGTTAGTACACCATCATGAGCCGTGTGGAAATAATGATGAGTCATTGTGTGTTGAGGAGAGTAGGGAGCATCCAGATGCCAGGTGATCTTGCTGCGGATTCCCTTTCTGTCTTTCTTTACCTGAGCGATCATGTCTTGGGGAACTGTAATCTCAAACCCTTCCAAGACCTCCAGAAACGATCCCAAAGATTTGGGATAAGGCTTCTGCTGATTCTGGTGGGACCAGAGAAGGCCGCCGTCTTCTTCGTCATCCTTATGGATGGTCAGGAAGAATCCCTGCTTGGTATTATTCCATCCCAGAGTCACCAGCAGGACGCCCAATTTGTGGGACGTTCTGTAACGATGGGTGGTCACAAAGTGTGAATTTTCTGATAGAGTCGACTTAGTCATAATAAACCCTCCTATGGTTTGTTGTGATTAGTGGGGCTTAGGTGGTACAAACACCTAGGTTCCACGCCTATTAAATGAATCTGGATTCCTCCAGACCCTACTCTTTCATCGTATCGTTTTTAAGCCAAAAAATCAAGGAAAAACAACCAAAAAACTCAATAAACATAAGGGTTTTAAGGGATGTTTGTGGGATCAAAATTTAGACTCTAAAGTCTTCTCAAAAACCATCCCAAATCGTTTTGCTAATTTTTAAGAGGCAGGAGAGGGGGTAGATAGGGTTGCGACGGAATGCATGTCTTTTCCATTTTAGATATCTCCTGGGATAAATTTTCCGCGTCTATTTCGTTTTGAATCCGAGAATGCTTCTTGCATTTTTTGTTTGCTCTTCCACTCGGCCAGAGAGGCCTTTTGAATCGGTGCGATGGGCTTGTTGTGAGATAGAATTTGTAAGTTGGAAAAAGTTTGGAAGAGGGGGAAGTTCTTATACGCAATACGCAAACTCTAACCGAGTTTGCAGCTTTCGCAGAAATACGCGGGTTTCAGGGGGAAACTTGAAAAGCTGATTTTGAGGGGAAAAAGAGCAGGAAAAATTCCTACAAATGAGCGGAAGGCCCTCTGGGGAGGAGGGGGTAAAAAATGAAAATTGAGATGGTTGGAAAATTAATGGTAGGAGCGTTTATAAAACATACGCAATATGCAAACTCGAAAATGAGTTTTTCGGATGCAAAAAATAAATTTCAAATCCAGGGCTTGGTCTATCCTTGAAATCATCAAAAAATATCCTTATCTATTGGGTGGAAGGATTTTTAAGATGCTCAGAAAATTTGTAGGAAGCCTAATTGTATTATATTGTTTTTCAAATGGATTTTCTGCGGTCGCAGAAGGCCCAATTCAACACCTTCATAATCTTGCCGGAATAAAACTTTACAACGGAAAAGAAGAAAAGAAATTTGAGCGGACAGAGGGGATTTCAAAGCCTTTCATGACTTACTTTAAAGGATCCAAAACAGAGCTTTGTTACACGGCCGTGCGACATGCAAACTCTGTAAGCAGCCCTACTTTTCAACTTGTCAAAAACACCTTTGATTCTTTCGATCCAGAAATTTTGATCCTAGAAGGATTTTATTATGAATGTGGACGTAGCCCCTCCTTTATTTTGAGCTCAATAAAGCAAGAAGAAGGCCAAAAGCACTGGCAAGGAGGAGAAGTGAGTTTTGCAGCTTCTTTAGCTCACAAAAAGGGCATTCCTTTTGTGGGGGCTGAGCCCACGGATAAGGCAATACTCTCACAACTTACCTCTAAAGGATACACAGATAGAGATTTTGTCTTTTTCTATTTTCTGAGGAACATACCTCAATATGGAAGATCAAAAGAATTATCTGCCGAAGATCAATTGCCAATGTTATTTGATAGAGATATGGAGAGATGGGATGGGCATCATATTTTACAAAGCATTCCCACGTATGGTGACTACCAAGATTGGTTTCATAGGCATTATCCTGAAAAGTTATCTTTTAAGAAATTAATTGACCATGATCTAACTTGCCCTCAAGCGGATAGTGAATTATTTTTTCATCAGCTTTCCAATGAAATCGAATTGATTAGAGATACTCACATCTTGAAGGTTCAATTGGACCTGTCTAGAGAATTTAGTAAAATAATGACGGTTTACGGTGGATCTCATTACAGGTGTCAGGAAGAAGTTTTAAAAAGATATTTTGGAACGCCTCTTTATTTGAGAGGAACCCCTTCTCGCAGATTCTTTGGGAAAAAGGCGCCAACGGCTAAAGAGTTTTTCAGGACTTATAAAACATCGAAAATATCTCTGGTTTAGTTTTAGAGGATAACCTCACTTAAACGATAATCCCCTGAGTTTGATTTTCATCCTCAAAGTATTTCACGAAAAAGAATTTTGTAAGCTTGGGATTTTTCACATTTTTCCTTACAAATTCTAGCTCAAATCCGCATTTTTCATAAAACCCTGGCGCATTAAATTGATTGGTGACAAGGTTGATGTTATTGAACCCTTTACCCTTAAAACGTTCTTCCAAATCTTCTAAAAGTTTTCTTCCATAGCCCTTTCCACGATGATTACTGTCGATCCACATGTCATCAATATGAATTTCAGAAAATGCCATGTAAGCATTTAAAACGCCTATGAGTTCGTTATGGGGACCTTCATTCAGAATCAGGGCAAAGCGCTTATAGTTTACATCAATGTCATGGCTGCTCTCGTACTTAACAAGATCCGCCTGCATTTTTTCTTCAACACTTGAGGGAATTTCATCGACTAATTGGATTGTTGTCATGCAGATTTCCTAACTTTTTCTCACAATAAAATGAAGCCACGCCTGGTCAGGGCTCGGAGAAATACTGCTGCGAGCATCTTTCTCTTTCCATATTTCAATAACCTCAAATAGCTCTTCAAAATAAGGAAGAATAGTCGTCTCATTCATGTTCCAGAATTCTCGTTCTGGCGTGGGCATGTAATCATCCCCATACTTGTAGCATCCATAAAAAATGCCGTTAGGAAGTAAGGCTTCATGAATCTTTCTGTAGACTTCTTTTGTTTCTCCATAGGGAAGGTGGAGAAGAGAGGCGTTGGCCCAAACGCCCTCAAACTCTTGATTGAAAGACATATCCTGAAAGGTAAGATGCTGAACAGAAAGGCCAGTCTCCTTGGAAGCAAGAGTACACATTTCTTGAGAGGCATCAAAAGCCATCACAGAGTGTCCTTTGCTTAGGAAGTATTTTGAATCTCTGCCCGTTCCGCATCCTGCATCCAGAATGTGAGATTGGGTTGGAAGATAGGCTAGAAACCTATCATAGGTTTCGGAAAGATCGATCCCAACAGTTCTGTCATAAAAAGATTTGGCATTTTTGTTATAGAAATCGATGGTTTTCATTTGCAGTCCTTGTGAATTTCAAGCGGGGTTTTCAGCAGATGGCATGAGCATAAGTCGTTTGGGAGGAGACATGAGTTCTTCGGCGGAACGCTTATCTCTAGAGTTAGGATCTACGTTAGAAAAACGTTTCCAGCACTCTAGACCAAATCTAATGCTTTCCTCACTTTGTTTTTGAGTAGCTAGCGAAGGAGCCAAGTGCTTTATGTCAACAAAGGGAGATACTGGGACGTCACCCCATGGGATGGTTTCCCAATCTGATTTCCACTTGTTTCTCATAGAAAAAACCTTTTTATCATCATCCCACCCTATAATAGGCATTCCTCTATTGCCAGGGAGATCCCACCAGCTCGCCCCGCGTATCTCTGGCAAGTGCCGAGTATCACATTTCATGGGAACAGACGATGTAGACATCACCGATGGTTCATCCTGCATGGAAGAAGCTCCATTACTTGCAAAGCCGCTCATTAAAATTAGAAGAACAAAAATCTTTACTTTCCTTGCCATCTTATTACCCCTACATGAAGATTCCAACGCTTTAATATCTTAATCTGAGAGGTTTTTCAAACTGACCCACTACCCATCATGCTGAAAAGTATACCTACTTTTAGAGAAGAGAGAAATCTCGGAATCCTCTCTCGTAAATATGCCATTTTTCACGCGACAAAACACGCAAAAAGATACCCCCATTTGTTGCATGGTTTTGGAGAGGTCTGTCGCATCCGTGTCGCAGGAGATGTTGCGCGTAAAACTCAATTTCTATAAGGGTTCCAGCTCCAAGCGCTGCAAATTTGTTGCATCCCCTGTCGCACAAAAGAGGGGTGTTTGTTGCATGTCGCATTCCCTAGGGTGTGCAACATGCGACAACTGTGTAAAAGTTCAGATAGATGTGAGACTGAGCGAGGGGGATAAGCGGAGCCATAAATAGCGAAGCGAGATCCCCCTTGCGAATAAGAAAAAAGACCTTCAGGATGTTTGTTGTTAAACCAAATCCTAGGAGGTCTTTTTTAT
>CAIWGV010000014.1 GCA_903912365.1 uncultured Alphaproteobacteria bacterium | reverse complement strand
TTGGATGTTTCCGTAGTTTTGTGTACTTTCTCATGGGGACCTGCTTTGTTGCTTATTGTTAGGTTCCCACCTTTCTCTCAGATCTCCTTTAAATCTTCAAGCTTTTCCTCCTCCCCCTTCACTTACGCAGGAGGTCTATTAAAGTTTCTTGGTAAATTTTACAGAAGCTTCCTGTGAATTGTACTGACTTCCAAACTCTCCGGTCCAGGAACCGCTTACAAAGTATCCATCGGCAAACTCAACTGTAGATTCAATTCCAGGAGAGATGTTCGTTGTGGTCACTGTGGTGGATTCAAAGGTACCTTCCGCAGAAGTTTGGATCAGACCTTTTTTTATGGGCTTCTTGTTAACCACACTCAGCTTGAATCCAGGAGTCCACTTAAAGTTTTTGTATTCATATGCCTTGGAAAGATCAAGCCCTCCCTCAGACCTGACCATACTGGCCCGACTTCTCTTAATGGTAAGGTTTAGAGGATCTGCTCCCGTTTCCCTGTATCCCTGCTGACCCACGTACACATAATCAAACCCAGCATAGACCTGAAGTTTGGAGTCTCTCATGTTGAAAGTATATCCAGCTCCCACATGGGGGCTAATCTCATATCCCCCATGACGATTCATTGCATACATATTGCTGGGGCCAACATTTACGCCCAGAATGTTAACTCCCACGTTCCGAGAAGAACGATAGGTTTCCATTCCTCCCAGCAAGCTTCCCTCCAAATACCAATTGTTTCGGAACCACGTTCCAAAGAGGGTGGCAAACTTATCATCCACCCGAGATGCTCCAGCATTTGCATCAAAGCTCACATTTGTGCGGGCATACCCAAAGGTTACTCCCACAATAGTATCGTAGCTGATCTTATGATCCATTCCGATCATCAGCCCTGCCACGCGGCTATGAAATCCAGGGGCTCCCTGGTTAGATACTTGTCGCAAGGTCATACCAAAGGGCTGGGCCCAAATCCCAGTCTTGTCTGTCCTTAAGGGCACCCATCGCTCCATATTCTCTTGAGCTGAGTTTGTCATGGCCATAGTTGTGGTGTTAAGGAAATCTCTCTCTAAATCTGGGGCTCGGAAAGGGTTGCCTCGGAAAAACCCGGGAGGAGAAGAGGGTCCGCTTTCGTTAGAATTCGCCGCTCTACGAGCATACTGTATACTCGTATGAAGCGTCGATGTTGCCATATTCACTGACGATGCCTGTACTCCATGGGAAGAGGTTGCGGAAATGGGCTTAGGTATCCTAATTTTTGGGGCCCCTATCAAGGTAAACTTAAGAATATTATTGCCGACAATTACATTTGACAAAGAAAACTCTACCATAGTCCCTGGGGCAGACTGGAGAGTTGTAATCGTCCCGATCCCTAAGTTGTTAGCTCCGCCAAAGAGTATAGTATACTCTTTGCCTATAGCGTTCTTATAAATTCCTGCTTGTGGGGTGACGTTCACGGTTAGCCCAGCTGCAGTCAAGTCATTTCCCGTTACATCTATACTGGTAGAGTATCCGGCAGGGTTAATAGCCATGTTTAGGACGTCTGCCCCTGCTGTCATAGGCACCGCAATAGTGGGAACAGAGGGCGCCGTGAGGTTAAGCCCAGATATATCAAATATACATCCGCTGTTATCCATTGATAGGGATTGGTGGTTTGTTCCAAAAACCACTTGCGATCTAAAGACAAGTTTTGAGCCTCCAGTCAGGCTTGTTGGCGTGTCAATCGTGATGAAACTAGGCACCCCTTCCTCCACACCACTTGAAGATAGCACAAGCTCTCCTCCTCCGCTTATGGATATAGGAGAATTACTAGAAAAAGTTATCTTTGAATTAGCAGCAATAATGGAATTTTGTCCTCTCGTCACACTGATAAGGTTTTGACCACCCTGACCAGTAAATGTTTGGTCAATTATTCCCGGAAAAAGAACTGTTGCTCCAGCCAAATTAAATAATTGATTGTTCCCAATCGTAGAAGTACTTCCCAGATTCCACTTTTCAGCGATGAGGGTTGCCCCTCCAGAAAGACTCGCTCTTTTTATAGAAGTTTGAGCCCCCATAGCGCCAGACAAAGTAACTATTTGATTATGCGTTAGCTCCAATGTTCCCGATGCTCCTGGCGTCCCAGAGAGATTCCCCGTAATTATTACGGGGGAAGTACCAGTGCCACCCGCAGATAGATTTAGTTTGTTTTGAGTAAGAAATTGAATGTTCCCCTGCATAACCAGGGATTGAAGTGTGAGAGCAGTAATAGTGCTATCTAAACCGTTAATTATTGTAGCATCAGCATAAGGAGATGTATTAATATCAGTCCCCCACAGATCCCCTGTCCCCAAAAAGGCCAAGGCTGCCATAAAATTTAAAACTGATGTCCGGAAAAATCCCCGTTTCACTTTGTCATACCACCCTGTTTGATTCTTTTTATTTACATTTTTATCCTACATGGAATTTGATTTAAAAAGAAATTAAAAAGTTTTACGGCAAGAAACTCAATTGAATTTCTTGCCATTTGAGGGGGTCTTGGGTAGAATGCTTCCTGTCAACAAAGGATAGGAAGATCATGATCCGTCATCGAACCGTTGAGAGCATTCTTGCTTCTTATGAACACGACTCCTCTGGCGTCAAAAGAAACCTTGCCTACATGCTTGAGCATGGAGCCCTTGCGGGCACGGGAAAACTTCTCATTTTAGCCGTCGACCAAGGGTTTGAACATGGCCCCAACCGGGCCTTTCTCTCAAACCCCGCAGCCCTCGATCCCCATTATCATTATCAACTGGCGGTGGATGGGGGCCTTTCTGCTTTTGCAGCTCCTTTAGGTCTTTTAGAAACAGGCTATGATACCTTCTCCGGTCATGTCCCCCTCATTCTAAAAATGAATAGTGGCAATAGTTTGGTGGATTCTACCTCCCCCAACCAGGCAGTGACCGCCTCCATCACCGATGCCTTAAAACTGAAGTGTGCCGGCATTGGATTTACTATTTATCCGGGATCTGATCATACCTATGATATGTACGAGGAACTTCGTGACTTAGCAGAGCGAGCAAAATCTCATGGCCTGTTCGTGGTGGTTTGGTCCTATCCTCGGGGCAATATGTCCGCAGACGGGGAAACTGCTCTTGATGTGGTTAGCTATGGCGCCCACATGGCTTGCTTATTAGGAGCTCACATTGTAAAAGTCAAAATTCCCACCGCTCATCTGGAAAAGAAAGCCGACAAGGAAGCCCTCCAAGAAGCCCGTATTCCCATAGATACTGTTAAGGACCGCGTTCGCCATGTGGTGAACTGTTGCTTCATGGGACGCCGCATTGTGATTTTCTCTGGTGGGGCCATGAAGAGCGAAGAAGAGCTGCTGGATGAAACTCAGGCCATTTATGATGGGGGTGGGTTTGGCTCCATCGTGGGACGTAACATTTTCCAACGTCCTCGACAAGAGTCCTTAGATCTGATAGACAGAATGGTCAAGATTTACAAAAAGCGTTAGATTTTAAGGAAACGATTTATGAAAATTTCTGGAAACAGCATTCGCCCCGGCAATGTTATTGAGCACCAAGGACACCTCTGGGTAGCTGTGAAGATTTCCCATACCCAACCTGGTAAGGGCGGTGCTTATCTCCAAGTGGAACTAAAAGACATCCAGCGCGGCACCAAACTCAACGAGCGTTTCCGGTCTAGTGAGACCGTAGAGCGGGTCCATTTAGATGAAAGAGGGTATCAATACCTTTTCAATTCGGGAGATTCCTACACGTTTATGGATACAGAAACCTATGACCAGATCACTTTAGAAAAGGACTTTTTGGGAGACTCTACAGATTTTCTTCAACCTGATATGATGGTCACCGTTTGCCTCCATGATGAGAAGCCCATCACCATTCGGCTTCCCGACACTCTTGTAATGACGGTGATGGAGGCAGATCCTGTAGTAAAAGGGCAAACTGCCTCTTCTTCCTTTAAGCCAGCCCTCCTGGACAATGGACACCGTGTTATGGTTCCCCCTCACATAGAATCCGGCATGAAGATTGTTGTAAACACATTGGATTCTACTTACGTCGAAAAGGCTAAAGAGTAATGTTGCGCCAGCGGGTTCTGACGGAATCTCCCATTTTAAACGTTATGATTGAGGCCGCTCAGAAGGCTGGCCGTGGCTTGGTTCGTGATTTTGGGGAAATTGAGAAACTTCAGGTGTCGCGAAAAGGGCCTGGAGACTTTGTGTCCAACGCGGATAAAAAAGCTGAACGCCGCATTGAGGAAATTTTGCTCAAAGCACGCCCCGATTATAGCTTTCTCATGGAAGAAAGCGGCGAGAAGAAAGGCTTGGATACAGATAACCGCTGGATCGTAGATCCCCTCGACGGCACCTTGAATTTTCTTCATGGCCTTCCCTGTTTCGCTGTTTCCATTGGGTACGAAAAGCAGGGTGAGATTGTGGCGGGCGTTATCTACAACCCCATATTGGATGAACTTTTTTGGGCAGAAAAAGGCAAAGGGGCTTTCATGAACTCTCAACGCCTCCGCGTTGCAGGGCGCAAGACCGTTCAAGAGTCCCTCTTTATTACAGACGTAACCAGCTCAAACCCCGAATCTAAAAAAGTTAGCCTCAAACGACAGGAGTCCCTGCTGAATGAAGGCGCCATCATTAGACTCCTTGGTTCTACGGTTCTAGGCCTTGCCTATGTGGCATCAGGTCGGGCTGATGGGTACTTTGGCGGCTTTGTTCAACCCTGGGACGTGGCCGCAGGCATCATCATCGTCCGGGAAGCCGGTGGATTTGTCCAAGAAATTGGTGGCGGTACTCACCCTGAATCAGGCAAGAGCCTCATTGCTACTAATATTGATCTGTTGGAACCCTTGGATAGAGCCGTTAATTTTTCTTAGGCCTTAATCTTCCCTAAGTCCTTCTGAAGGACTTTCAGAACAGCTGTCATATTTTCCGGAGCCTTATAGGTCAATTCTTCAAGTTTCCCTTCAAACGATTGGATAATCCCCTGCTCTTGGAGGGATGCATAAAATTTATTCAAACGCTTCCCACCCCCTTCCAATGGTAAGGCATAGAGAGGTTTTTCCGTGGCAGCTGCTTCCGACATCATGGCTACGGAATCATTGGTCACCAGAATATAATCTGCCAAGTCTAAAAATCCATGATAGGGGTTGTCCCCCAATCCGTTCCAAATGTACCTAGGTACATGTCCCAAGGCTGTTTTAAAGGCCTGAAAGGCGTCTGGTGGTGTGCGTCGGGAAGCGGTCACCAGGAAACTCATGGGTTGACGCAGAGCCATCTGCCGAAGACGAGAGCCGTAAAACTCCATCAGGGCGGGACTTACTCTATGGTGATGACTATTACCCCCCAACAAAACAGCCACCCAAGGTCTGGGCAATCCCTCAGGGATAATATCTTTCCAGATCCGTCCCTCTTTTGCCAACTCCCCTTTACTTAAGTTATGGAGGGCACCTTGAATTTCGATAAGGTTTTTCCCCTTAAGTCCATCATGTTGAGGAGCGATGACCACGTCAAAATTGGACAGATCCATTTGGGGATTTTGAATAAATATGGTGAAGATCGATTTCCCAAGCTTTTTTTTAATGGCCGCCACAGGAGCTGCCGCACAACGGGTTGCCGCAATGATAACCTGGGGCCAGGGCTCCGCTAGGGTATCTCCTTCTTTCTCATCAAAAGCGCCTAAAGGATTGATCCACAAAGGCGGGGGCAATTTGCTCCAGGGAAATTTTGCTTTGATGCGCTTGATAATGGGTTTTAATCCTAAAGCTTCAGCCAGGGCAATACACTGTTTCTCAGTGCCTACTTTTCCGTCCGTAACAATCCATGTTGTGAGTGTCATTATACTTTCCTTACACTTTCCATTAAATACGGTTACAGCTCTTTTTGCAATCCCCCAAACAAAAAAGGCCCCGTTCATTTCTGAACAGGGCCCTTCTTAAGAGACAAAGTCTTTACGACTTATTCCTCTTCTTTCTCAGCTTTTTTTGCCTTTGTAGCTTTTGGAGCCTTTTTATCAGCTGCTTTTTCTTTAATCTTTTCCATGTCAATGGCGGCCCCTAGGATATCTCCTAAGCGGGCTCCACTGTCAGAAGAACCATACTCAGCCATGACTTGCTTCTCTTCTGCAATTTCACGGGCCTTAATGGAAAGACTCAATTTACGTGTCTTTGGATCGATACTGATAACCTGTGCATCCACACGCTCACCAACAGCAAACCGTTCGGATCTTTGCTCAGAACGATCCTTTGCCAGATCATTTTTCCGCAAGAATCCAAGGACTCCCTTGTCTGTAGTCACTTCAATACCGCGATCATTCACAGATTTAACAGTACAGGTCAAAATATCTCCAGACTTAACGCCTTCGAGGGTTCCAAATGGATCTTCTTCCAATTGCTTGATACCCAAGTTAACTCGCTCTCTGTCTGGATCCACATCCAAAACCTTCGCGCGGACAAGATCACCTTTCTTGAACTTAGCCAAGGTTTCCGGACCGGACCGTTCATAGGAAATGTCCGCAATGTGAACCATACCATCGATTCCATCTTCCAACCCAATGAAGATACCGAATTCAAAAGAGTTCTTGAATTCGCCTTCCACAATGCTGCCGATGGGGTGCTTGTCGAGGAATGCCTTCCAAGGACTTGGGGTGCACTGCTTGAGGCTCAACCCAATACGATGCTTTTCAATATCCACTTCTAGAACCTTCACACGAACCTTGTCGTTCACATTTGCGAACTTGCTAGGGGGGGTATTCTTCTTCGTCCAGCTGAGCTCAGATCCATGAACCAACCCTTCAACACCTTCAGCCAATTCCACAAAGAATCCATATTCAGTGAAAGATTTTACAATCCCGTCCACTTCTGATCCTGGAATAATACGCTGATCCAGATCCTTCCAAGGATTCTCTTCCAGCTGCTTGAGTCCCAAAGAAATACGATTGTTTTCATTGATTTTGAGAATCTTAACATTCAAAACCTGTCCCACATGAAGCACATCGGAAGGATGCCCTACCCGAGACCAAGAGATGTCTGTTACGTGCAAGAGACCATCAATGCCTCCCAAGTCCACGAAAGCACCATATTCTGTCAGGTTCTTCACAGTTCCTTCCATGACGTTGCCTTCTTGAATAGTGGCAATAATCTCACTGCGCGCTTCCGCACGGCTTTCCTCAAGAATAGCCCGACGGGATACAACGATATTCCCCCGAGGGCGATCCATTTTCAAAATTACGAAAGGTTGGGAAATTCCCATTAAAGAGTAAACATCTTTAATAGGACGCACATCAATTTGGCTTCCTGGCAAGAACGCAGAAGCTCCAGAAATATCAACGATAAATCCGCCCTTCACACGACCCGTAATAATCCCCATGACGCGCTCATTTTTACTGAAAGAAACTTCCAGTTCTTCCCAGGCCGCTTCACGACGGGCTTTTTCACGGCTGAGGACAATATCCCCATCCCGATTTTCCATACGTTCCAGATAAAGGTCCACAATATCCCCAACCTTGAGATCCTGCTCGCCTCCAAATCCAAACTCTCGAAGGGACACACGCCCTTCAGACTTTAGTCCCACGTCCACAACGGCCATATCATTTTCAAGAGCAACGATAGTACCCTTCAGGACCTTTCCTTCAAAATTCTTTATTCCCTGCAAAGACTGCTCTAGCATCTCCGCAAAATTTTCAGTCACAACACTTTTCGACATAATTTTAATCACCTTAACAGTAAAATATGATCCCCAAACGCTTTAACAGGCGCAAGCCCCCGTTTGACAATCGCAGACACCATAAGGGATTTTTTACTTTTTTTCAACAAAAGAAAGGGTTTTTTGAAAAACTTCGTCCGCCGTCAAGTCAGATGTATCAAGGATATAGGCATCCTCCGCGGGCTTTAGGGGGGCTGCCGTGCGCGTGGAGTCCCGTCGATCCCGCACCAAAATCTCCCGCAAAACCTCGCCAAGCCCTGGATCTATGCCCTTTTCCCGAAGTTCTTTAAGGCGGCGATGGGCCCGCACTTCTGGCCGCGCCATAAGGAATATTTTGAAATCTGCCTCTGGGAGCACAATAGTTCCCACGTCCCGTCCATCCAGAACCGCCCCCTTATCAGATGATGCAAACTCCCGCTGCATATCCAAGAGTGCACTCCGAACAGAGGGAAAAACACTCACCCGGGAGGCAAGGCTTGCCACCTCTTGAGTTCGAAGGTCTGGGCTTTCAGCGATTTGCCTCAAAGTCATGGATTTGGCTATTTTAAGAGCGGCTTCTTCTTCGACAGCTTTCATGCCTTCCTTGTGAAGGAGGAGGCCCAAAGTACGGTAAATAAGCCCCGTATCCAGATGGAGAAGACCATAATGCTGGGCCACTCTCCTAGAAAGCGTCCCTTTTCCAACCCCAGAAGGACCATCAATGGCAATAATCATCATATACCCATAAAAATTCTTGTTCTCTTCTACCATATTCGGTAAAACTTGACCAGAGAACAGTTATTAGTCAGAGGCAAAATGACCTACGTTGTAACGGATGCGTGCATACGCTGTAAATATATGGATTGTGTGGAAGTGTGCCCCGTGGATTGCTTTCACGAGGGGGAAAACATGCTGGTTATCGATCCCAATATCTGTATTGATTGTGGCGTGTGCGAGCTTGAGTGCCCCGCGGAAGCCATTGTTTCCGGCACCACGCCTGATGTGGAAAAATGGGTGGAACTTAATCAAAAATACAGCGCCCTCTGGCCTTCCGTCACACAGGCTGGCATTCCCCCCGCCGATGCCGATGAATGGGCCGGCAAACCAGACAAGATGAAGTATTTCAGCGAGAAGCCCGGAAAATAATCTTTCCGTTCTTCTTTTTATATGCTAAGTTTTAAGCGTTAACTGAATTATAGGAGATTTTATATGAGCATTATTCACGCCACCGACGCCTCTTTCAAACGCGACGTTTTGGAGTCGGATTTGCCGGTTCTAGTGGATTTTTGGGCCTCTTGGTGTGGCCCTTGCAAGATGCTCTCTCCCATTCTCGACGACCTGTATCCCGAGATCAAAGACAAAGTGCGGGTTGTAAAGGTAGATGTAGATGCGAATCCCGCAACGGCTTCGGCCTACAATGTGCGCACCATCCCCACCCTCATGATCTTTCACAAGGGCCAAATGGTGGATACAAAGATGGGACTCCTCCCCAAGCCCAAACTCAAAGAATGGGTTGAAGGCGCGGTTTAACTTCCTCTACCCCAAGTAATAGGTCGCATTAATCGAAATGGTTACTTTTTTCTCAATGGAGGATTCATCTGGGTATCCATTATAATCAGATCCATTTCCAGAGCTGCTTCCATAAGCCCGCTGAATATCAAACACCCCTTGCTTGATAAACTTAAGACCTTCCACTTTGCTGCCACTGCTTTCAGCCAATTGCGCCGCCCTTACCCTGGAATCTTTAGCCGCCTCTTTAAGGAGGGCGATCTTGACCTCATCCACCTTGGCGTAAAAGAAAGAGGGGTTATCGGACCGGAAATTCACCCCTTGTTGAATAAGCTTCGGGGCTTCTCCTGCTACTTTCTGAATCAACTGAATATCATGAAGCAACACCTGAAGTCCCACACTCGCCTCATAAGAGAGAATTTTATTTGTCTGAACTCCTTGAGGCGTACGTTCAAATTGCGGAGAAACTGTAACAGGATCAAATTTGATTTTGTTCTCGGGCACACCAAGCGATATGAGATAGGCCAGAGTTCTCTCCTTATCCTGCTCTAGTTTTGTATAGGCTTGCGCCATATTTTTGTTATTAACAGTGATCTGAGCCCGCCATGATCCAAAATCTGAGACGATAACAGCTTCCGCGTACCCTTTAACTTCCACTGTCTTTGAATAAAAACTCGTTCCCTTGAGAAAATTAAAAAATATAAAAGAAGCGATTATTGCAGATATAGAAACAATAATAAACTTTATATAAAATGATTTTGACTGAAAATTTTCCAATTTATTCTCCTGATGAAATAATAATAAATATTACATTACTGTATTTAAGGAGTCAAATTGATATTTACTTCGATTTACTACATCCGCTCCACGGGCTCAATGCCCAGAAGGTCAAAGAGGATTAGCATCTGCTGTAAGGTTTTTTCACACAAAAACAAGCGGAAATTTTTGAGCTGCTCATCAGGTTCTATCAGGATCGGACAACTCTGATAGAACCGATTAAAGGATTGAGCCAAGTCAAAGGCCGCCTCACACAGAATATTCGGTGCCCTTTTTTCATAGGCCAGGGAAATCAAGTCCGAAAACCGAAAGAGCGTGATGGCAAGCTCCCGCTCTTGTTTCGTGAGGACGGGAACAATTCCCGGAAACCCCGGCGTTCCCCCTTTTGCGAGAATGGCCTTAATACGTACCACCACATACAACAGATAAGGGCCCGTCTTTCCTTCAAAGCTTAGAAATTTATTTACATCAAACTGATAGTTCTGCATGGGATTGTGCTGAAGATCCGCAAACTTGAGGGCCGCCATGCCTACTTTAAAGGCAATCTCTTTTTCCTCTTCCAGCGTCAAATCCTTAGAAACCCCCACCTCTTCCAGCCTCTGGGTCGCCCCAGCCACCAAAAGATCAATGAGCTCTTCAAGGCGCATGACGCCCCCCTCTCGAGTTTTAAAGGGCTTTCCATCGGCTCCATTCATGGTGCCAAATCCAATGAGCTCCATAGGTAGGGTGTACCCCATCTTGCGGGCTGCCCGGAAAACCTGTTCAAAGTGTAGAGATTGCCGACCATCCACTACATAGATCAGGGCCTCTGCCCCAAAATGATTTACCCGTTCGTCGATGGTGGCCAAATCTGTGGTGGCATACAAAAACCCTCCATCAGATTTCTGAAGAAGCAAGGGCGGAATATCAGCCTTGTCTCCTTCTCGAGCCACATCAATGATCACGGCCCCTTCGCTTTCTCGCGAAAGACCTTTTTGTTTCACTTCTTCCAGCAACCCCGAAAGTTTGTCTTGATACCGGCTTTCCCCAAACCACTGGTCAAAGGTCACGCCTAGCTTTTCCAGCTGTAGCCGTAGATCTTCCACAGATACATCTACAAAGAATTGCCAGAGGGCTTTGTACCCTCGACGGCCCTGCTGAAGCTCCATAGTGGCCCTCCGAGCCTGGTCTGCGAGATCCTTGTCCTCTTTGCACCGGGTTGAGATCTTGGGGTATAAATCTTCCAGGTCTTTCAGAGTCACAGGAGATTCCTTGGGATAGTCTCCTTCAAAATCTTTTTGGAAATAGGGAAGGCTTGGAAACTGTTCTTGGAGTGCCACGATCAGCATTCCCATCTGAGTTCCCCAGTCCCCCAAATGAATGTCCCCCGTGACTTTGTGGCCCATATAGCGGAAGAGCCGCTTTAAGGACTCTCCGATGAGGCTGGATCGCAGATGTCCCACATGGAGAGGTTTCGCCACATTGGGCCCCCCATAGTCCAAGAATACGTTCTGAGAAAGGGGAAGCGCGGGTTTGAGAGAAATATTCTTAAGGGCCTCCTGAACAGAATCATCTTTTAGTTTAAAATTAATAAATCCCGGACCTGCCACAAAAAGCTCTGCTTGCGAACACAGGGGTTGAAGGGCTTCAATGATTGCGTGCGCTACTTGCTGCGGCGGAAGACCTTGCTGCTTAGCAATGGGAAGGGCTCCGTTACATTGATAATCGGAAAGGTCGGGACGATCGGAAAATTTAAGGGAAGAAAAGATAGGATCAAAGTTGAGTTTATGAAAAACCTCCCGGGTCACAGACTCAAGCTGTTTTTGAACAGAACTCATAACCCCCTCCAAGAAAACGTAGTGGCCAGGCACATTTCTGCACCCAGCCCCACGGATTTAGAAATCTATTAACGAGAATAGAATTCGATGACTAAATTTGGTTCCATCTGAACGGGATACGGCACATCCATCAGTTTAGGCGCCCGCACAAACTTTCCTTTCATGGACTTGTAATCCACTTCAAGATAATCTGGCACGCTCCGCTCTGAAGATTGCGTTGCTTCAAGAACGATGGGGATCTGACGAGATCTCTCTCTCACCTCGATCATATCACCGTCTTTTACCTGGTAAGACGCAATATTCACGCGCTTCCCATTGACCTTGACATGTCCGTGGTTTACAAATTGCCGAGACGCAAATACTGTCGGCACAAAACACAACCGATAAACCACTGAATCTAGACGGCGCTCTAATAATTCAATAAGGTTCTCGCCCGTGTCTCCGCGACGACGTTCTGCTTCTTGGAACAATTTACGGAATTGTTTTTCCCCAATGCTTCCATAGTATCCCTTCAGCTTCTGCTTCGCTTGCAGCTGAATTCCATACTCCGTAGGTTTCTTACGGTTTTGCCCATGCTGTCCGGGCGCATAGCCGCGGGCATTAATAGGACTTTTTGGCCGTCCCCAAAGGTTTACACCTAAGCGGCGATCGATCTTATACTTCGTTTCTAAACGTTTACTCATAATGCATTCCTTAATCTTAATTTAAGATTATACTGTGCGCCGTTCTCATTATTCTTCAAAAGAACAGAGCATGTTTACCTTAATTTAGCTGGATTTGTCAAGCTTTAAAGAACTTCTGGGCCTCTTCCATGAGCAAATGGGGATACAAAGAAGGGGGAAGGGTATGCAAAAGTTCAATTTAATTCTTATTCGAAAATAGCACTATTCGCCAAAAGCACCGGCGTCATTAGCCACTAAGATCGTATGAAGCGCATCCTCATAAAACCCTTCCATTTCATTTTGAAACGGCGCCAAACCTTCTTTTCTTCTCAAAGAAATTTCATTCCGCTGATCATAGTAGGAAGAACGGAGAGCTGCGTCATGCTCCTTCCTCAGGGAATCCAAAAAGCAACGTCTGGCTTCTGAGATCAGTCTATCACGAACATACGGAAAAGAGTCTTCCAAATGTCTCTCTTGTGCGGCTATAAGCTTTTTTAAAGGATTAATATAGTTTCTATTCTTATCGTAGGGTGTTATCTCCCCATCACCCCATGTTGGCTGAAGAATCTCCTTGAGCATCTGTTGAAAACACTCTAAAGGACCCCTTCCCATTTGTCTCGCTTGATCCGTTATTCGGGCCTCACGCTCATACCATGCGATACTATAAAAAAAGGTTTCTTCAATTTTCCTGAAGAGATCATTGATTGCGGCTTTATTTTCTTCCAATTTCTCATATTCGGTCTCAAATTTATCTGCTTCTTTTTTCTTTTTTTCAGCAAGAGCCTGGTAATCAGGAGTGGGCTGGATTATGGCTTTAAGAAAACTTTTGGCCTGGCCCTCTAATTCTTCCGTAGTCGTTATTTTTGAAAATGCATTTGTAAAAGCTCCCACGCCCACGAACAGTACGATCATAATATTTCTAATAAAGATATTCATCTCTTTGTCCTAAATTATTTAATAATATTATCTGTATATTAAAAAAAATATTTTTTGTCAAATTATTGGCATCTGATGTTCCATGAAAGAAGAGCAAGACAATCCGGCCCCTCCACTCCCACGCCTCCTGTAAAAGTTCAGATAGATGTGAGACTGAGCGAGGGGGATAAGCGGAGCCATAAATAGCGAAGCGAGATCCCCCTTGCGAATAAGAAAAAAGACCTTCAGGATGTTTGTTGTTAAACCAAATCCTAGGAGGTCTTTTTTAT
>CAIWGV010000013.1 GCA_903912365.1 uncultured Alphaproteobacteria bacterium | reverse complement strand
ATAAAAAAGACCTCCTAGGTTATGGTTTCAACAAACATATCCTGAAGGTCTTTTTTCTTATTCGCAAGGGGGATTTCGCTTCGCTATTTATGGCTCCGCTTATCCCCCTCGCTCAGTCTCACATCTATCTGAACTTTTACAATACTTACTCCACCGTTACAGATTTTGCCAGGTTCCGGGGCTGATCCACATCAGTCCCTTTCAAAACTGCCGTATAATAAGCTAGCAACTGCAGAGGAACCGCATAAACCAAGGGGGCCGAGAAAGCGTGCACGGGAGGCATAGGAAAAGCCACCTCTATTTTCTTTTTGAATCGTTCAATGCAGGATTCTTCTGCAAACAAAAGGACTCGTCCTTTACGGGAAATGACTTCTTCCAGATTGGAAACACTTTTTTCAAACAAATCGTCGTGGGGAATCAGATACACGAGGGGCGTTTTCTCATCAATCAGCGCAATAGGGCCATGCTTCAGTTCACCGGAGGCAAATCCCTCCGCATGGATATAGGAGAGCTCCTTGAGCTTCAAAGCACCCTCCAACGCAATGGCATACTGAGGTCCTCGCCCTAGATAGAGAACCGAGTGAGAGCTCTGAATATGAGATGCCATAGCCTGAATCTGACCGATTTCGGCCAGAATTTTTCCCATCTGAGCGGGTACTCCCAGAAGATCGTGAATCAATTCACGCTCTTCTTCTGCCTTGATACATTTCTTCTGCCGAGCTATGTAAAGAGATAGACAGGCCAATACCATGAGCTGGGCCGTAAAGGCCTTGGTGGAGGCAACCCCAATCTCAGGACCCGCATGAAGCTCCAGAAAGGCATCGGATTCCCGAGCAATGGAACTCTCGGGCACATTTACAATGCCGATAACTTTTTGACCCACTTCTTTGGCGTATCGCAAGGCTGCCAAAGTATCTGCCGTTTCTCCGGACTGGGAAATTGCCAGAACAATGCCTCCCTTAGGAAGGGGCGGCTTGCGATAGCGGAATTCGGACCCAATGTCCACTTGCACATTAATTTTCGCAATACGTTCGAGCCAATTCTTCGCCACCATGGCAGAATAAAAAGAAGTTCCACAGGCCACGATACTAACGAAAGGAACATGGGCCCAATCCACATCAAGATCTAAACTCACCTCTTGTTTGGCCGGATTAAAATAGGCCTGAAGGATATCTCCCATAACACCAGGCTGCTCAAAAATTTCTTTTAACATATAGTGGGGATAATCTCCCTTCCCCATCAAAGCACCTGTTAGGGTTGTTTTCTTACAAGGACGCTCCACAGGACGATCCTCCGCATCAAAGACCTTCAAAGACCCCCGATGCACTACGCCTAAATCTCCTTCTTCCAAATAACAGATGGTTTGCGTAAAGGGGGCGAGTGCCAGAGCATCGGACCCCACAAACATTTCGCCCTCTCCAAATCCCACAGCCAGGGGACTTCCTCGACGGGCACAAATTAAGAGGTTTTCTTCATGGGCAAAAAGCATAGCAATGGCGAAGGCCCCGTGCAGTCTTTTAAGAGTCAGGGACGCTGCCTTTTGAGGATCATGCCCCTCCTCTAGAAAATGGGTCACCAGATGAACGATGACTTCTGTATCCGTATCGCTTTGAAATTTATGCCCTTTCTTTTCAAGCTCTTGGCGCAGCTCTAGAAAGTTCTCGATGATACCATTATGCACCAACACCACCTTATCCGTAGCGTGAGGGTGCGCATTCTTTTCATTGGGCACACCATGGGTCGCCCATCGCGTATGGCCAATACCACTGGTCCCTTTCAAAGGATGGCTCTTCAGGGCTTTTTCAAGTTCAGCGATTTTACCCACACTCCGGCACCGCTCAATCTCACCCTTTTCAAGCACCGCAATGCCCGCCGAGTCATAGCCTCTATATTCAAGTCGTTTAAGTCCCTCGATCAATCGAGGGACAATATTCTCTTTACCAAGAATGCCAATGATACCGCACATGAGATGATCCTATTTCTTTGTTCGTTTGTCGCGGAACCGTTTGGCGGCCCCTTTAATGTTGTCTTGGGGAGGACGTGTGAGCGTGAGGGCGTCGGAGGGAACATCTTGCGTCACCACACTGCCGGCTCCGATGATGGCATTCTTGCCAATGGTAAGCGGTGCCACAAGAGAGACGTTAACGCCGATGGAAGCCCCCGCTTCGACATTAGTTTTATATTTGTTGAATCCGTCATAGTTTGCGGTAATAACCCCTGCCCCCACATTTACTTTTTCTCCCAAGTGGGAATCTCCTATATAGCTCAGATGAGAAACTTTGCTGCCCTTTTCTAAAGTAGATTTCTTAATCTCTACAAAGTTGCCTACCTTAACTTGGGTTTCAATTTTGGTTTCTGGACGGATCCGAGCGAAGGGCCCAATAACAGAGTCGGATCCAATGGTGGCGCCCTCAATATAAGAATTCGCCCGAACATGCACATTTTTGGCCAAAGTTACCCCAGCTCCCAAGAAAACGTTGGGCTCAATATAGCTATCTTCTCCTATTTCTGTATCAAAACTAAAATAGACAGAGTAAGGATCCACCAAGGTGACTCCCGATTCCAACATCTGATGGCGCTTTGTTTGTTGGAAAGAAAATTCCACTTCAGCCAAATCAACTCGTGTGTTAATACCTTGTAACTCCCAAAAAGGAGCTTCAATAACTTGTGCTTTAAGCCCATGGTCATTGGCAAGCTGAACGAGATCCGTTAGATAAAATTCCTTCTTAGAATTTTTATCCCTAATTTCTTTCAAAAGAGGGAGAGCCTCTTTCCTAATCAACATCATACCGGAATTACAGAGATTATTCTGGAGTTCCTCAGGGTTTGCCTCTTTATATTCCACAATGCGGCTAATGTAACCCTTATCATCGGCAAAAATTCGGCCATATTGGGCCGGGTCTTCCGGGCGCATACCCAACACCACCACGTGAACATCTTGGGCAGCTTCCAGGGCTTTCTGGAGAGTGGATTCTTGGACCAAAGGGGTATCCCCATACAGCACCAGAACATCTTGATTATGAAAAAATTTCTCCGCACTCAGGAGGGCATTTGCCGTTCCCAGAGGTTTCTTTTGAGTGGCATGGTGGATTTTGGGAAACTGGCTGCGCGTTTCTTCCATGGAAGGGGCTGTCACTAAAGTGATATCCCTGCAGTTTAGAGTTTTGAGAGTGGACAAAAGATGGGCAATTAAGGACTGCCCCCCTATTTTGTGCAGCACCTTTGGAAGCGCTGACTTCATACGGGTGCCCTGCCCTGCGGCCAAAATAATGGAAGAAAATGGGTGTTTTCTCATATCTCTCAGAATAGGGGAAATCTCTGACTTGCGCCAGAGATTTCCATGCAATAATTATGACAAATGATTACGAAATCTGCGCTTAGCCTACAATCTCACATTCACTGAAGAAAAAGCCGATCTCAATCTTCGCATTTTCCAAAGAGTCAGATCCATGAACTGAGTTTTCTTGGATAGATTCTGCAAAAAGTTTCCGGATTGTTCCAGGCTCTGCATTTTCTGGATTTGTGGCTCCCATAACTTCCCGATTCTTAAGAACTGCATTCTTTCCTTCTAATACTTGAACCACCACAGGGCCAACCAGCATGGATTCACATAAATCGTTATAGAAAGGACGCTCTGAGTGAACCCCATAAAACTTCTGGGCCTGCTCCTTTGTTAAGCGAATTCTTTTTTGTGCCACGATTCGAAGACCTGCTTTTTCAAAGCAGGCATTAATTTCTCCCGTTAAGTTACGGCGAGTGGCATCAGGCTTAAGAATTGACAGTGTGCGCTCTAACATAGATAGTCTCCTTTATATAAAAATCCTTGAAGCGCCACCATAGAAAAAAATGGCGCTGTTGTAAAGAAAGATCAATGAAATAAAAAGGGAAGCCCCTACGGAGCCTCCCTTAATAGAATTTAACACAAAAGATTTAAGCGCTCTGTGCTTCTACTACTACATCTTTTCTTGTTTTTCTATTAGAACTGCCCAAGCCAATATTCTTGGCAAGCATGCTCCGCTTTTTTGCATAATTTGGTGCAACCGTCGGATAGTCAGAAGAAAGACCCCAACGAATCCTATAGTCTTGAATGGACATACCATAGGCTGACCGCAAATGGCGCTTCAGCATCTTTAATTTCTTTCCATCTTCAAGACAGACCAGGTAATCAGGCGTCACAGATTTCTTAATGGAAACTGCTGGCACAAGACTGCTGCTACCGCGTACTGCTTGGCCTTCTTTTACACTGGTCAATGTTCCATACACTTGCTGGATCAAAGATGGCAAATCGGAAGTTGGCACTACATTATTTGAAATGTGTGCAGATACGATGTTAGACGTTAATGATAGAATATGTTCGACATTTAATTTTTCACTCATGTTATCCCCTTACTTTGTTAGTATTTTTAATTAATAAAGCAACTATCTGTTATACTTTTCAGAACTCTATACCCTCTCTTCAAATAAAAAGCAACCGAGAAATGCATTTATTGTGTAAAAAAATTTAGGAAGTTTTTTTCTTCATAGAAATAGCATCTCCCGCGGAAATACCACTCTTACTGTAGTAGCCCTTTCGATAGGAGATTTTGAGGAAACCGTTTTTTGAATAAAATTTGCAGGCTACAGAATTATCTTTAGCTACTTCCAGAAATATTTCCAAGACTTGCCTATTCTTCAAGAATGTTTCTATTGTATCATAGAGTCGTTGCCCAAGGCCAGTTCCTCTGATTTTTTCTTGAACTAGGAAGGTTAAAATCTCTGCCTCTTCTCTCACTACCTGAGCGACGATAAATCCAACACAGGTACCTTTGGAAAAAGCGCCCCATCCAAAAGTCGTCCCCAAAGCCAAAAGATCGAAGACTCCCTCATAGCTCCACTTGGCCTCTGGGAACCCTTCTTCATGAAGAGCATGCACTGTCCTAGCATCGTCTAGAGTAATGGGTCTAATTTCCATGGATGGACGGCTGCCTAAAATAGAAAGGATCTGAAGAAAAAGCGGTTTCATCCTCCAGATGCTCAAAGGTGGCCTGGAGAAGATCCAGAGCATCTAGGCTTTTAGAGGGTTTAGAGAAAGGTTCCAGTTTGTCTCCCCGGATTTCCACTTCCTCATGATTGCGGAGAAACTCTTTTATGTCGGGAGCTGTCATGATCTCCACTTCAGAAGGCTGGGGATCCCACCCCTTAAAGATGGCCCCAAAAAAATCATCTCTCCGTGTGTCTAGAGCCACCAGCAGAGGGTCCTCTTTTACCAAGGACCTCCAAATCTGAAATCCCGTAAGACCAAGAATAGGGATATTCCCCGCCAAACTCAACCCATTTACCGCCGCAAGCCCCACCCGGATCCCGGTAAAAGATCCCGGCCCTCGATTCACGGCTAAATGGGTGAGCTGCTTAAAAGAAGCCCCCGCTTCCCTCATGACGGTCTCCATGAATCCCACCAAGTATTTGGGCTGACCATAGGGAAGATCTTCCGTTTTTGAGGCGAGGAAGGAAGTTCCATCCCCAAGGGCCACTGAACACAGATTTCCTGAGGTTTCGACCCCCAGGATTAAGGGTTGGATTTTATTCAAGAACAGGCTCTGCCCCTTGTTCCAATGCCTTTACCACTACATCTTGTTTGGCTCGCAAAGCTTCTTCCAAGGCCAATGCCACTTCTGGGTTGTTCTTTAAGTATTGCCGTGTGGCTTCTTTTCCTTGACCCAGCTGCTTGCCATTCCAAGAATACCAAGATCCTGCTTTCTCCACGATTTCTGCTTTAACGCCCAAATCAATGAGTTCGCCTGTCTTAGAAATACCTTCCCCATACATAATATCGAATTCTACGGTCTTGAAAGGGGGCGCCACTTTGTTCTTCACTACCTTTACACGCGTTAGATTTCCCACAACATCTTCCTTATCTTTAATAGCGCCAATGCGGCGGATATCCAACCGAACAGAAGCGTAAAACTTCAAGGCGTTACCTCCCGTCGTAGTCTCTGGATTTCCAAACATAACCCCTATCTTTTGACGGATTTGGTTGATGAAAATCAGCATGCATTTAGATTTAGAAATGGATGCCGTTAACTTACGAAGCGCCTGGCTCATAAGACGGGCCTGAAGCCCCATGTGGGAATCCCCCATCTCTCCTTCTAATTCTGCCTTTGGTACTAAAGCCGCCACACTGTCCACAATCAATACATCGATAGCGCCTGATCGCACCAGCGTGTCCACAATCTCAAGAGCTTGCTCACCCGTATCAGGCTGCGAAATGATGAGGCTATTTGTATCAACCCCCAGCTTTCGGGCATAAACGGGATCAAGGGCATGCTCCGCGTCAATAAACGCACAGGCTTTGCCTTGTTTTTGGGCTTCCGCAATCACATGAAGCGTCAGAGTAGTTTTTCCAGAACTTTCTGGGCCATAAATTTCAACAATACGACCAATGGGCAAGCCCCCAATTCCCAAAGCCAGATCTAACCCCAGAGATCCTGTGGGAATAGCTTCCACCTCCGTCGCATGGTTTTGATCCCCCAATTTCATGATGGATCCCTTGCCAAAGGCTCTCTCTATTTGCTTTAAAGCGGCTTCTAGTGCTTTGCTTTTGTCTGAAGTCATAGTCGTCATGGAAATCCTCTTTCATGGCTGAATTTTAAGTCTTCCCACACTACCATATTCAGAGATGTTCCGTAAATATAGTTTATAGAGAAATTAACCCGCAATTGTCTTTGAAAGACGCAACTCCGCTTCTCGAGAAAGACGAAGTCGCCGTTGTTCAGAATTTTCAACTATTTGCTTGATTTTAACTTTAGGTTTTTTCTGAACACTTTTGTTTTGTTTTACTGGCTGCATAACATCTTTCTTCCAAGATTCCGTGGGAGGCTCTGACTTTTTTTCTAAAACAGGTTCAAAGCTATCTGGCTCTTGGAGAGGCCCCTTATCCTGACTTGTGGTACATCCCACACAAAAGAGAAAAAAAACAACTGGAAAAATTCTGTTCATAAAGCACCCCCCTTTTCTTCAGGATACCATAGACTTCCTAAAAAAAACCATAATTAACTTGCCTTGTTTTTAAGCCTGGATTAGACTCGGGCCTCAAGTTTAAGCATAGTTGAGGGACTTTTTATGCATGCCTATCGGACCCATACCTGCGGGGATCTTCGCCGCACCCATGTAAACCAGACTGTTCGTTTGTCTGGATGGATTCACCGCAAGCGCGATCACGGCAATCTATTGTTCATTGATCTGCGAGATCATTATGGTCTTACGCAATGCGTCATGGATACGTCGAACCCCTTTTTTAATGTGGCTGAGAAAGCCAGTCTCGAAAGTGTTCTGACCCTCACAGGTATTGTGGTGGCAAGGCCCAACGACACCCTCAACACATCGTTGAAAACGGGAGAGATTGAAGTACAGATTCAAAGCCTCCACGTGGAGTCTCATGCTCAGCCCCTTCCTCTCCAGGTGAACAACAACGGAGAATTCCCCGAAGAAACCCGTCTAAAGTATCGGTTCTTGGACCTTCGTCGGGAAAAGATTCATGAGAATATCGTTCTTCGGAGCCAAGTGATCTCCAGCATCCGTCACCGCATGATTAAGCAAGGATTTATGGAGTTCCAGACCCCTATTCTCACGGCCAGCTCTCCAGAAGGTGCCCGGGATTATTTAGTGCCCAGTCGTTTATATCCGGGTAAGTTTTATGCCCTGCCCCAAGCCCCTCAGCAGTTCAAGCAGCTTTTGATGATTGCCGGCTTTGATAAATATTTCCAGATAGCGCCCTGCTTCCGGGATGAGGATGCGCGTGCAGATCGTTCTCCTGGTGAGTTCTACCAGTTGGATATGGAGATGTCTTTCGTGACTCAGGAAGATGTATTCAATGCCATTGAACCAGTGCTCCATGGTGTTTTCGAGGAATTTGCCAAAGGACGCAGCGTTTCTCCCATGCCTTTCAAGCGCATTCCTTTTGATGAGGCGTTGCTTCACTATGGATCCGACAAACCGGACTTGCGAAACCCTATCCTTATCCAAGATGCCACGTCTATTTTTGAGGGTTCTGATTTTGCCATCTTTTCAAAGAATATTGAGAACGGCCAAGTGGTTCGGGCTATCCCCGGACCTGGGGCTGCCAGTTATCCCCGCAGTTTCTTTGAGAAACTGAACATTTGGGCTCAAGGTCTGGGACTCCCAGGACTTGGATATATTACTTTCGTAGAGGGAGAAGCAAAGGGACCTCTTGCAAAGTTTCTTTCCTCCGACCGCCTAAAGGAACTCCGTTCTTTGACAGATACAAAAGATGGAGATGCCGTATTCTTTGTGTGTGGAACTCCAGGGGACGCTACAAAATTCTCTGGCCTCATCCGCACAAAGATTGGCGAAGAATTGGACCTTATTAAAAAGAACGCCTTTGAATTCTGTTGGGTGGTGGATTTTCCTCTCTTTGAGCTGGATGATAAAACCGGTCAGATCCAATTCAGCCACAACCCTTTTTCTATGCCTCAAGGGGGCCTTGCTGCGCTAACGAATCAGGACCCTCTCACCGTGAAGGCCCATCAGTATGATATCGTTTGCAATGGCATCGAGCTCTGTAGCGGTGCTATCCGTAACCATTTACCAGAAGTTATGGAGAGGGCTTTTTCCATTGCGGGGTATACATCTGAAGATTTAGAAACACGTTTTGGTGGAATGCTTCGGGCTCTAAGATTGGGGGCTCCGCCTCATGGGGGGTGTGCGCCCGGTATTGACCGTATGATCATGCTTCTCGCCGACGAACCCAACATTCGAGAAGTAATTGCCTTCCCCATGACGCAGCAAGCTGAAGACCTTTTGATGGGGGCGCCTGCGATGGCTACTTCGCACCAGCTCAAGGAATTACATCTTCGTGTTGATGCCCCTGTAAAAAAGGAATACAATAACACAACAATTCCTTCCTAATTTAAAGGCATCAAATGTCCTATGTTAAAATTATCTCTGCGAGCATCCTCGGCAACGCTCTGGAATTTTATAACCTGACCCTCTACGGAGTTTTTGCCAGCCTTTTCGCGGATCTTTTTTTTCCTTCGTCCAACAAAGCTTTATCTCTCATTGCAAGCCTAGGGACTTTTGCCGCCGCTTTTTTGGTGCGTCCTCTGGGAGCCATTGTTTTTGGGTACATCGGTGACCGTTTTGGACGGAAGCGCGCGCTCAGCCTTTCTATTTTGGCCATGGGTGTCCCAACCCTCCTCATTGCAGCCCTCCCCACATACAATGAGATTGGTGTTTTTGCTCCTATTATTTTGATTGCTTGTCGTTTGATCCAAGGACTTTGCGCCGGCGGTGAATTTAATGGGGCTACCATTTTTGCCCTTGAACACCTTGGTCGTAAGGTTCCCGGATTCACAGGAGGACTGATTGTGGGGTCCTGTCTTTTGGGATCCATGATGGCCACAGGCATTTCCACCATCTTCTTAACCTCCCACTTTCCCAGTTGGGCTTGGCGACTTACGTTCTTGATCGGAGGACTTTTTGCCTTTTTTGGCATTTATATTCGTCGTAGCCTGAGCGAAAGCCCTGTGTTTAAACATATTTCTGAACAACATCGGCTGGAAAGAACACCCCTAAAGAGTGCCGTCACCACCTATTGGCGCTCGTGCCTTATGGTGTTTTCTATAGCAGCCTTCGATGGCGCCCTGACCTATACGTTAGTTGCTTTTTTGCCCATCTATCTCACCACATACTTGGAGATTTCTTCTGCAGATGCTTCTTTCTATAACTTCGCAGGATTATTCGCGTGTATGGTAGGGTGTCCTCTCTTTGGATACTATGCCGATAAGTTTGGAGCCAAGGAAACTCTTGTGATCGCGGGTCTTTTGATCATGGGATTGAGTATTCCCACCTTTATGGCCCTGAGCTCTCACAGCTGGCTAGGTGTCTTGGGGGGTCATATATCTTTGGGACTTCTGGTGGCCTCTCTCATTGGGGTGCAACCTTTGTTTTCCCTCTCTTTGTTCCCTCCTCAGGATCGGTACACGGGTATTTCTTTTAGTTACAGCCTAGGTATTGGTATCATCGGAGGTCTAACCCCCATCGTGTTGACACTTTTGATGCACCATACCCATAACTTCCTCGTGCCCAGCTTTTACCTGATGAACTTCTCTTTAGTCTTTTTAGCAGTTCTATTACTGTTAAGGACGAAGAGGTAGCCTAATACTTTGACACCTTCGTCCGGTGATTTCCATCCGCATTGAGTAATAAACCAAAGCCCATCATGAGTGTTAGCATGGAAGTTCCTCCATAAGAAATCATAGGCAGAGGCACGCCCATGACGGGCATGAGCCCCTTTTGCCCCTTTTTAATAGACGTCTTGCGTAAGTAAGATTATTGAAAACATTCCTGAATTGAGTGTTTCTTAAAAAGTTATCTTTGTGAGAGAAAGATGCTGTCTCAGCAGATCTATGCCCGCATCTCCAATTTGATTTCTACAAATATCCAAGCTTATCAACTGAGATAGTTGAGCCAGAGAGGCCGCCCCCTCATCTCCAATTTTATTATACCCAATATCCAAGCTTCTCAACTGAGATAGGCGAGCCAGAGAGGCCGCCCCCTCATCTCCAATGTTATTCTGCGAAATACACAGGGTTGTCAGATGATGCATCTGACCGATAGAGGCTGCCCCCGCATCTCCAATGTAATTACTTCCAATATCCAGAGATGTCAGATGATCCATCTGAGCCAGAGAGGCTGCCCCCGCATCTCGAATTTTAGTACCCCCAACCTTCAGAGATGTCAGATGAGCCAACTGAGCCAGAGAGGCTGCCCCCTCATCTCCAATTTGATTAACCGTAATATCCAAGCTTCTCAACTGAGATAGCTGAGCCAGAGAGGCCGCCCCCGCAGCTCCAATTTCATTACCCCAAATAGATAGAGATGTCAGATGAGCCAACTGAGCCAGAGAGGCCGCCCCCGCATCTCCAATGTGATTATGCTGAACATTCAGAGATGTCAGATGAGCCAACTGAGCCAGAGAGGCCGCCCCCGCATCTCCAATTTGATTACCCCAAATATCCAGAGATGTCAGCTGAGATAGCCTAGCCAGAGAGGCTGCCCCCGCATCTCCAATGTTATTAAGCCCAATATTCAGAGATGTCAGCTGAGCCAGCTGAGCCAGAGAGGCCGCCCCCGCAGCTCCAATGTCACTAAACCCAACATTCAGAGATGTCAGCTTAGGCATTAATCTCCGAATTTGTTCTAAAAGAGGCAGAGTTACCTGACCTCCATTAAGACTTATATCCAGCTCTCTAAGAGCCGGGAACGTAAAATTTTGATCCAACAGAGCGGTTAAAGTAATTTCCAAAATAGATCCCCGAATATTTTTGATTCTTAATCGTTTAATACCTTCCCGACTTTTTAAAAAATCCACCATCTGAGGAATTTCGGTGTCTTGAGCGGTTTTCATATCGAGGGTAAGAGCAGTAGGAAGTATTTGACGAGCCTGGCGGTTAAGTTCT
>CAIWGV010000012.1 GCA_903912365.1 uncultured Alphaproteobacteria bacterium | reverse complement strand
TTACCCCCGTATTCTCCTGATCTCAACCCAATCGAACATAAATGGGCTCAGGCCAAGTCCTTGAGAAGAAAGCACAAATGCGATCTCTTCGCTCTCTTTGCCCTTCCAAATCTATGATCATTTTATACGCTCTTGACTATAACAACATAAAATCTTCATCACAAATCCGTTAACGTGTGGAAGGCGCCCCACTTGAAACCCATTAAACTCATCCTTATATATGGGTGAGTGTACTTTTTTAGGAGAAATATAGTGATTTCAAAGATGATAAGATTGTGGATATTTACCCTTTGCCTAGCATTGCCTTCTTGGGCGGCCATTGCTGAGGAAGATCCGTCTTTAACCTCCAAATGGCAGGCCATCTGGACAGCAATAGAAACAAAAGACACCAGAGTTGCTCTTCAAGGCATTCAAGATTTCTCTGATGTTTCTTATTTGTCTCAGCATAAACATGCCCAAGAAGTACGGGGAGTTATTATAGAAAAAAACACTCTACTCACCTACTCCTTCATTCAAAAAGCCTGGGAAATCGCCCAAGCTTTGATCAACAGAGGTGTAGACGTCACTGTTGAAAGGCTTCTTAAGGGAGACACACATTCCCCTTTATTTGTTTTTTCAGAGTACGCCCCTCGTCCTTTTGAGGGGGATGCCCTCATGCAGATTTCTAAGACGCTCCTAGACAAAAATGAATGGAAGGATGGGTATGGGGACTCTTTCTTGGCTTTTTTTCTAAAGCCAGAATTGTTTATCGACGATTGTGGCTTCAATCATACCTACCGCAGCTCCATCGAGATACAAAACATAAGGACTCTGATGGGGTCAGATGCTATATATTTACATCATCTTTTCTCAGGAAGGCGACTCCCAGTTTTAAAATTTCAATCAAAGCAAGAGCCCGAAATCCTTTTTGATGCCTATAAAAAATCCCTCCAGAAAACTTCTGGTGCCTATAACAAACAAGGCATGTTGGGCTTTGCTCTCAACAGAGATCTCTTAGAATTTGTAAAGGCAGATGAACCCCGTTTCTTCAAAGATTTTTGGACAAATAAGGAGAAGGAATTTTTGCTGGCCCATTATCCCGCTAGCTCCGATAGTCTGCCTCCCGCTCCTCTCTTGAATAATAGTCTTTCTGGATTTCCTTCCGATGAACTGTGGAGACTTTTTGTAGATGGGCTCCACCAAAAGAAGACCTTCGAAAAAGGATGGAAATGCTATGAGGCCAGAGAAGCCGGATGCATAGGGGGTATGGTTCATGCCCTAGGGGTTGCCTTACAAGAAAAAGGCCCTTTGTCTGTTTCCCTTTATAAAGAAATTCAGAAACAATGTTTGTCTCCTACGACCCTACGCACTGGCGAATCGTCCGCTACTCATATATTACTGCAGACCACTCTATCATTGAAAGGACTTTTTGAACTGAGGGCCCAAGAAGAGGCTGGATGGATTGAACTGTCAATCCTCTTATATGGATCAGAAAATCCTACGTACGTCATTCACCACAGTAGAAATCTGAAAAATTCTTCCACAGAAGAAACCATCCAGACGATCATTGATTCTTACAACACAACCATATCTCAAGTCGCATCTGATAAAGACAAGCTCAAAACTATTATTAAGATGGTCAGTGAGTTAGACCGATTCCATTTCTTTCAAGATGGCAATGGCCGCACAGCCACAATTGTTGCTCAGAGAGAATTAATTCGTCAGGGGTTTTCTCCCGTGGTATTGGAAGATCCCAATCGGTTAGATGGCTTTAGCCAAGAAGAACTGTTCGAAGAGTTCGTAAAGGGCATGGAGAATTTTGACTTTATCAAGAGAAACAAGGCCTACCCTGGAGCTCCAGAAGGTCTTGATACCCAAACATTACTCCGAACTGTTGACGCCTCTAAAAGTGGTTTTTTTCAAACAGAAATCCCCCAGTTTTGGAAAATACTGGAGCTTCCACCACCACTTTAAGATCTCTATTTTTTACTTCAGCGTCTAAATTTCGAGACAAAAACATCCCCTAAAACCCTTATATTTATTGAGTTTTTCAGTGTTTTTTCCTTGATTTTTTGGCTTAAAAACGATACGATGAAAGAGTAGGGTTTGGAGGAATCCAGATTCATTTAATAGGCGTGAGACCGGGGTGCTAGTAACACCCAGATCCCACTAATCACAACAAACCATGGAGGGTTTATTATGACTAAGTCGACTCTATCAGAAAATTCACACTTTGTGACCACCCATCGTTACAGAACGTCCCACAAATTGGGTGTCCTGCTCGTGACTTTGGGTTGGAATAATACCAAGAAGGGATTCTTCCTGACCATCCATAAGGATGAGGAGGAAGACGGAGGGCTGCTTTGGTCTCACCAGAACCAACAGAAGCCTTACCCGAAATCTTTGGGATCCTTTCTGGAGGTTCTAGAAGGGTTTGAGATCACAGTTCCCCAAGACATGATCGCCCAGGTGAAGAAAGACAGGAAAGGCATCCGCAGCAAGATCACGTGGCATCTGGACGCCCCCTACTCTCCCCAACACACTCTGACCCACCATTATTTCCATACGGCTCATGAGGGCGTGCTCACGCACATCCATATGGGATGGAATAATTCCCTGGAAGGATTTTATCTCGTTATCGAGAAAGAAGGGCATGCAAAGGGACCCTTTTGGTCAAACCTCAATCAGCAGGATAAGAGGTTTCATTACCCTCAAACGCTCGATTTATTTCTGATCGTACTGGAGAAGCTGAGGATCACTCTGCCACCAGAAATGATCGAAGAAATCCTCTCCGACAAAGGCCACAATAAGAACAAACTGGTGTTCCATCACGTAGGATCGGGTGAATATACCCGCCATTTGGTGTGGGAGTAGTTGTCCACATTTCCTCAGCCCTGGTAGCGGCTCCTTCATAGAGCATAAGCCACACTGGGCTTGTGGAACTTGTGGGGAACTATGGATAAATCAACCCGATCGGTATTATTTAGGTCCTTTCTTGCCATAAATCACAAGAATACACCCGATCGGGAGTTTTTTCTTCCATTTAGGGCTAAATGTGGTAATATAATCCCGAGAGGGTTGATTATGATGCGCAAAATTTACGATACAAAAGAACTGGGAAATCTTATTCGGGATACTCGAAAATCCCAGAATCTGACACAAACACAACTATCTTCTGTGTGTGGTGTCGGCGTTCGATTCATTTCTGAAGTGGAAAAAGGAAAGGCCAGTAGCCAAATTGGAAAAATTTTGATCGTCATAAAGATGCTCGGACTTGAAGTGGCTGTAGCTAAACGGGGAGAACTCATTTCATGAGTCGCATTCTAGATGTTTATTTTCATGAAATATTTGCAGGTAAACTTACGCAGGATCTTTCTGGCAATTTGTCTTTTCAATACGATGAAGGTTACACAAGCCTTAAAGTCGCCCCTGCAATTTCTGTTTCCATGCCTTTAAGGCAAGAAGCTTTCGAGGGAAGTTCTGTCAAAGCTTTCTTTTCCGGTCTTCTTCCAGATGATATTGCCCGCCATCGCCTAGCTCTTTATCTGGGGCTCTCTGAGAAAAACCCCTTTGCGTTGCTTGAAGTCATAGGAGGTGAATGCGCGGGAGCCCTCTCCTTTTATCCCGAAAGACAGACCCCTCCAAAAGTTAAATCCACTGACATTGAAATCCTTGATGATCAAAAGCTTCAGAAAATCCTAGATCTTCTGAAAAGACGCCCTCTTATGGCAGGCACAGATGGTCTTCGGCTATCTTTAGCCGGCGCTCAAGATAAACTTGCCGTGGGACTTGTTGACGGTCAGATTGCCCTTGTTAGGGGAGCAACTCCCACAACTTATTACTCCCACTGGCAAACAGGTGACAGTCAGGCAGCGTAGTTGACCTCTTTCTTTTTAAAGTATGATCTGACAATATGGGGGGCTTTTTGAGTTCCGAAGAGATACCCTCTGAGATTCCTTTTTAGATCAGAGAGAG